>CAZIYW010000001.1:0-133897 GCA_964543525.1 uncultured Fibrobacterota bacterium
ACGGATAACTATCGGCTCTCAAATAGTGTCTGAATCACAATAAGCTGCCATATCAACTCTCTCTTTTGAGAGCCGCATTTTTATGCATGCCTCTTTTCTAACTTTTTAAAATTATAATAAAATGCTCGGGGTTATTATTTGGTATTAAAATTCAGAATGGAGGTATTATATTTTGGTAAGAGAATGGAAGGTATAAACTACATTATATTGAGAGCACACCCTAAAAATAATGAATAATAGCCTACAACTCTTCCTGACAAAGGATAATATGTTACAGGATAGATGTTTATATATGCAATCGACACGCCGCATTTTTTTTGTACGGAAACAAAATCATACGTTGTTTCCGGAAAGGGATTGTCTGTATAATATACAGAACTGTCCGGCATCGTTCTCTCTATTTCAGTTGTGCACGAAGGAGATGTTATTTTTTCTCCGAATTCTAAAAAAAAAAATTTTCTTCGTTATCGTATTCGCTGGCTCTGGTCAATCTGATACAGTCAATTTCTTTTCCTACTGGAATGATAATAATTGAAGGAATTTTCGGCGTCACAGGTTTTCCTTCCTCTGAGAAATATTCTGCATTTCCAACCATTATTCGTGTCGTTGTGCAGATTCCTTTTGGACAGGGGAACTGTTCCTCAAGAGAAGTAAAATCCGCTCCTGGAACTGCATATTCCAATGTAATAGTGTCCTCAGACTCGGTGACTTCAACTTTTATTGATTCAGTGCCATTAATCTGCGACAATGCACGGGCCGGATGCATTTCACACCACCCGATATCAGGCAGTAATACTCCTCCCATTCCGAAAATCACTACGAGATATTTTTTTATAGTTACATGCATAATACATTTCCTTTTAAAATTCAATTCTCGATTCGTTTATAAAAAATAACAGCAATCAATAGACTTGTTGCATAATTAAAATTAACATGAAAAATATGCTGTTTATACTTAAAAAAAAGCACTTTTTAACCCCTAAAAACAAATTATGCAACAACTCTAATAATTATTTCATTTCACTATGCTTTGCTTCAAGTTCATCGATTCTCTTCTGCATCTGAATCATATGTAAAGTCATCTCTTCAATCTTTTCAAGTAGTTTTGATTGCATTTCTCCCAGATTGAGCCCTCTTTCCTTTACCTCGTCTTCAGACGGAATATTCGGAAGTTTCCCGTTTTTTACAATATATTCCTCTATCTCTGGAAGACTTTTTAATTTATATGTGGATGAAAAAACATAGTCAGGGAAATCCTCCAGAGTGACTGTTATAGCTTGTGCAAACAGCTCTCCGTTCACCTCTAAGCGTTCTTCTGCTGTAATAGTACCACCAGTGATAACATCGCCACTTAAATCGTTTGCATAAATAAAACCCGGAATCTCTTCTCCTTCAGCATAAATATATTCGCAATAAATGCCTCCCTGACCTGCCATTGTTGGGCTCATTAACAGCTTTCCATTCAAAATTACATTACCATCGGTTTCTAAAACAGAGTTATAGTCTCCGGAAGGAATTGTTCCAATACCCACGCTACCTCCGGTAAAGTAAATGTCCGGATCCGGGTGTAGCCAGTCATTCTGCGGCGGCACTCCATTACAAACATCAGTAGGACTCCAGAACCACTCATTACCTTCCGGTCGTGGCGGCGTATTCTGATAAACATGTCGATTTGCTATTGAATAGATTGTACATTTTAAAAAAATATCTGAAAATAAACTATTAAATATGCTTTATAAAATTCAACAGCTTTTAACTTTTTCTTTCAATTTTTTTCGATATGCTATACAGAAAAATCTTCAATCGCTAAATACTCAACAAGAAATATCATCCTGAACGCAAATCTTAATTATATTGTAGGGAAACAACAGTCAACAGGAATCGAATATGACAAAATGCGTTACTTTCGACTTTGACGGCACTATCGCAGATACGCGGGCGATATTCACCGATGTATATAATACCATTCTGGTACCGCGTTACGGCGGGCGCAAGATGGAGGAGGGTGATATTGAAAAACTGCGCAAGTTTTCTCTCTATAAAAAACTGCGCTACTTGAAAGTAAAAACCATAAAGATACCGCTTTTTGTCAAAGCGGCACGCACTGAAGTAAGTAAGCGTATCAAGGATTTCCCCCTTTTTGAAGGCATTGACACGGTGATGGAGCGGTTAAAGAAAAAAGGGTATATCATCGGGGTGATCTCCTCGAACCGCCGGAAAAGTATCCGCCGTTTTCTCGAACTTAAAAATATCACCGTAGTCGATCATATCTACAGCGATATCGGGGCATCGCTTTTTGTAAAGGGCCGAACAATTAAGCGGTTTCTCAGAAAGAATACCATCGCAAAAGAAAATTTTGTATATGTCGGTGATGAGCTCCGTGATGTTGAGGCATGTAAAAGGGTCGGCGTCGGGATTATAGCTGTAACCTGGGGCTGGGATTCCATCGAAGCGATAAAAAAGGGGAAACCCGATTATATCGCCGATACTCCGGCGGATATTGAGAAAGGCGTCCTTCAAATGATAGGCGAATAGCAGAGAAAATCAACTACTTATTGTAAAGTTCTGAGAATGTATATCCGGGCAGTTCTTCTAAGGGAGCCGCCTTTTTTATTGTCAAAAAGCAGTATTTATTCTTGACTGTTAAATGCCTGAGGGATATAATGGGATATAAGTTTCTTGAAAAATTTCCATTACACTTTTCATAAAATATCCAGAAGGAGGGTTATATGAAACGCCTTTTAACGGTAGTGCTCCTTTTCACCGTTTTCTTTTCTGCACCGGCGCAGGACGGTATCTATGGCTCGTTCACCCTGGGTCAGAAGATTGTTAATATGGACAATCTGAACAAACTCATGGACGATGTCGGATACAATATTGAGTTTGTCAGTAACTACTGGCTCCTCGGCGGGCAGGGACATTTCATTTTGGCAAAGCATTTCGTTGTCGGTGGTAAAGGATTGGTCATGTGGAATGAGGAAGAAGTGGCAGCTGCAGTGCCTAAACGAACAGTGAAGATTGTCGGCGGTATGGGTGTCGGCTATCTGGGCTATGCCTTTCTTGCCGGAGATGAAAAGCAAGTTCGCCTCATCCCCAACGTAGGACTTGGAGCGTCATCCTTTCTTTTACAAAACAAGGAAGAATACGACGGGGAAGTGATAAATGATATTGAGAACGATTATCGCTCTGTTTTTACCAGAATGGGTTTTGCCGTTGATCTTAATTTGACCTTTGACTGGTATATAAAAGTAATTGAACTGGTAAAGATAATTCCGGGTCTGGGTTTTGGCCCCCTTATTCACGCAGATATCGGCTACACCCTAATTCCGGTAAACAGTGAATGGGTGCGTGATGTTAATGATGCAGGATTAGGCAACGAGCCGGACCTCAGTTTCGGTGGCTTTTATTTCAATGTCGGTGTCGGTATTGGACTCAGTACCTCAAAAAACTGAAAATTTAATCTTTTTTAATAATAACAGAAAACCCCCGGCATCGTAGATACCGGGGTTATTATGTATATACAATGATTTCTGTAGAGAAATAATTATTGCTTACGATACACTATTTTAAGAAGAGGCTCTCCCGTTGTACAGGAGGAACAGTACTTTTCAATAAACTCCTCTACAGAAAGCAGGTTGAGGTCAATTTTCAGACTGATAATCTCATCTTTCTGGATTATCTCTTCTCTGTCCGGGCGATCGTTAAACTGTGCTAACGGATCGATAGCCTGGTGCATCATGATACACCTCCTTGTTCTATATATCCCAATCCCTGTTTACCAGACTCTACTATAATTATCGACCAACAGGGACAAACTCTTAAGCGTTTAAATAACATTAAATAGCTTTCCTCTTTTTAAATCAAACACCCTCAATATTACGGGTATAATGACCGAAATGTTTCATAAGAAATGATGAATGAAATAGAATTCCTTTCCTGTTTTAATTATACCACCGACGGGGCTGTTTCGTCCGTGATAGAAATCACATAAGCATCTTTTCTATGAGTTTTAAAATGAATAACTGGAAAGGATACCAAGTGTTGTTACTTTGTAATTTATTTTATTACAATAAGTTAAAACGGTTTATGTGGTATAGGGCTGCTTTGTTCCGAAAAAACGGGAAAATACTTTTTTTATGCAGATAGATATATTTAAACACTCCCGGCAGAGTGTTTTCTTTCCCGAAAAACTACTCCTCCAATACTTTTAATCTCTTTTCAATCTCTTTTAAAAATTTTGATTCTTTGAGAATATAACCGTCCAGGAAAGCAACTTCAAGAAGTCCTTTTTCATTTTTATGCAATGAAAGAGCGGCTCCCCAGTCTCCGGCATCTTTTGCCTGTTTCAGCAGAACAACCGCTTTATCAAGATGCTGCTGTGCAGACCAGGATTGGAAGCGGGGGTCGATAAGAATCGATTGTACACATTTTTTTATATTTTCACGCACGTTTTTATTAATTTTCATGACATTAAATACTTCCTGGCTTTTACTTGCATAGTAGGGTGCCCGTGCGCGCTCTTTCATGGAAACAATGCCGTCGGCTTTTGCCACCGCAACATACAGATGTGCTTCCCCTTTGGTGCGGTTTTCATGTGCCTCTTTTTTATTCATGGAATGACTCAATGCAGGGATAATTGGAAAAGATTATTTTAAGTACGTCTGAATATAAAAATAACACTTGTTACACCGGTGAGTATAATGTCATTACATCCGGAAGAAATCCTTAAACTTGCCCTTCGCTACATCGATGAAGAAGATATTGTTGATTTTCCCCAACCCAGGGATCTTTTCTGTATTATGGAGCGGAAGCTGCCTGATGACAAGGCGCTTAAAGACAATGAAGGGTGGCGGTTCAGCGGTTATGGCGTGTGTAAAAGCTATGAGTTTGACCCTGAATCAAAGCCGAAGGGCAAATGGCTCTGGTTCAACTTTTTATCGTTAATGACCTTTCCTCCCTCGCAACAATCATTAAAACTGCAACCGCCCCATATTGTAAAAGGAAGATTTCACACCGCAGACAGAGGCAGCGAAATCAAGATAATACGAATCCCTGACTATTTTCAGGAAGCCGCCCGGATGCATGAGGAAAAACAACCGGAGAGTACCGGTCAGTCGTTCGACGATAAGATAATTCAGTTTCCGGGAAATAGAGGGAAATAAGCAGTGGCCGCTGAAAAATTGAGAATAAAGGATAATTTCGGATTATATATCATTCTTACCAGTCCGGTCCGCGGGTATGAGTATTGCACCAATGTATGCGTGGAATACGAACTGCCCTTCATCCAACTGCGAATGAAAGAGCATTCTGAATACCGGGCGCTGCGCGTTGCGGAAAAGCTACGGTATATAACGGAAAACAGTGCAACCCGTCTAATAATAAATGACTATCCGCGGGTGGCGAGAGACTGCGCTGCAGACGGGGTGCATGTGGGACAGGAGGACATGCCTTTTGATGAGGTGAAGGCGCTGGTCGGGCCGGAAATGCTTGTTGGCCTGTCAACCCACAATCCGGCGCAAACCGGGGAAGCATGTGAAAAGATGCCCGATTATATCGGTATCGGTCCGGTGTATGCGACCCCGACAAAAAAAGTGCCGGATCCGGCGCTGGGCCTTGACGGTATGAAAGAAATGCTTGCAAAAGCGACGGTGCCGGCCGTCTGTATCGGCGGCATCTCTCTTGAGCGGTTACCTGACGTGCTGAATGCCGGGGCGAAAAATTTCTGTATGGTCAGGCCGGTATGTGAAGCAGCCAATCCGGCGGGAGTGATAAAACGCATACTGGATATCTATAGAAAACACGGCGGAAAAAAATAAATTGAATTTTATCTGCCAATGAGAATTATTTATATTACATTCATTACTGTAACCAGTAATACCCCAAATCAACCCGGAGATAATTAAGACGGGGGGGCACTCTTAATTACCGGACCAGCCTGTATAAATACTTTGGTCGTTACTGCATGCAATGGCAGGTAGGTTACTGTCACGGTGATATGTATGGTGATATGTATAATGCAGGTACCTGCGAAGGGGGATGAATATGTATAGAACTTTCACCGCATATGTAAGTTTTCTGTTAGTATTGACAACTACCATTTACGCCTATGAGATAGATCTGGTTCAGAGCGGCTGTGTCAGTGTTGAGACCATGTATTCAGATCTTCTGCTGTTTCAAACCGTAGAAGTTACGTATGACTTCAATACCCTCACGGTAAAAGGCTATGTGGCCCTTAAACGGACAACGATTCAGGGGCATTTTGAAGTCGCTATTATTTCCCCGGAAAATGAGGTTGTTGAGAAAATTAAAACAAAAGATCGCTATTACAATAAAAAAAGAAACCGTAAAATCAAATTTTTCTCAGTTGAATCACAGGTAAATCCGTCAAAGGGAACGCGTATCCTTATCTCTTTTAAAGAGAAGCTGCCTGGATCCGTCAATGAGAGGCTGTCTGAGCCGGAATAGGTGTTTCAGGCCGCCACTTTCGCAGCATTCGTTTTGTAGCGGGGCAAGAGGTATTACATGCGTGTTCTCTCGTAAACCACTTTTCCGCCCAGAATAGTCCACCGGGCAAAACCGGTCAGTTCCATACCGTCAAAGGCACAGTTGCGGCTTTTGGAGTAGAAAAAGGAGGGGTCAACTTTCCAGGAAGCATCAGGATCAATAATGGTGATGTCAGCCACTGCATTCTGCGACAAAGTACCGCCGTCGGTACTGAAAATCCGATTGGGCAACACACTCATTTTTGTAACGAGATCTGACGGTGAGATAATTTCTTTTTTTACCAGATAGGTAATAGCAACACCGAGAGATGTTTCGAGACCGATGACGCCGAATGCCGCGGCGTTGAACTCAACATCCTTCTCTTCAGCACAGTGAGGTGCATGATCGCTGACAATTATATCGATGGCGCCATCTTTGATACCCGCAATAACCGCATCCCGGTCTTTCGGGGTGCGAAGCGGAGGGTTCATTTTTTTATAGGTATCGTATGTTTTCAGGTCTTCGTCGGTATATACAAAATAGTGCGGACAGGTCTCACAGGTAACCTGTGCTCCTCTCCTTTTCGCCCAGCGTATAAGCTGCACCGAGCCGGCTGTCGATACGTGGCATACATGCAGCCGGGCTTCGGTATATTCCGCAAGCATTATGTCACGGGCAACGATAATCTCTTCGGAGATTGATGGAATGCCCCGGAGTCCCAGCAGGGTTGACATGTTACTCTCATTCATGTGACCCCCGTCAGTCAGATCGGGGTCCTCACAGTGCGAAATGATGGGCACACGGAATGATTTGGAATAGTTGAGGGCATTACGCATTATATTTGAGCGGTATACTGATCCGCCGTCGTCGGAGAATGCTTTTGCGCCGGCCCGAACCATTTCTCCAAAAGGTGCAATGTTTTCACCGTCCTGGTTTTTGGTTATCGCGCCAATTGGGTATACCCGGCAGGGACAGTCTTCGCCGCGCTGGACAACGTACCGGATTTTGGATTCTTCGTCAAGTACGGGATTGGTGTTGGGCATACAGGCAACCGCGGTAAACCCTCCGGCTGCCGCGGCCTGAAGACCGGTTTTAATAGTCTCTTTATCCTCTCTCCCCGGTTCACGGAGATGCACATGTAAATCGACCAGACCGGGAACCACCCACAAACCGGCAGCATCAATAACCGTGTCTGGCTTAAAATCAGCAGGCGCTTCATTGCCAACCGAAAGAATTCTGCCGTCCTGTACCGCAACAGTCAGGTTCTCATCAATCGCATTAACCGGATCGATAACCCGGCCGTTCCGGATAAGTATTGCCGGATGACGGGATTCGGCATCAAAGGGGAAAATGGTTTGTCCGTTGTCCTTTTTAAGCATGGTCATGGCCTCCGATTTCGCCGCCGCCGAGGAGGTATAGGATGGCCATCCTCACCGCCACCCCGTTAGTGACCTGGTTAAGGATAATTGACCGGCCGCAGTCCGCGACATTTGACGCCAGCTCAATACCGCGGTTAATCGGTCCCGGATGCATGATAACCGTATGTTCGGGCAGGGTTGATAATTTTTCAAGGTCCAGGCCATAGAGTTCACGGTATTCGCGCACTGAAGGAAACAGACCGCCGCTCTGGCGTTCAAGCTGCAGCCGAAGCAGCATAACCACATCGGTATTGTCCATGGCTTCATCCATGTTGTTGGTAACCTTCACCCCGAGGCTCTCCCGATGCTGGGGAAGCAGGGTTTCCGGTCCGCAGAGTGTGACATCAATACCCATGGTTTTCATGCCCCAGGCATTTGACCGGGCGACACGGCTGTGCAGTATATCACCGACAATCGCCACTTTTAATCCCTTCAGTTTGCCGAAATGCCGACGGATAGTCATCATGTCAAGAAGTGCCTGGGTGGGGTGCTCGTGGAAACCGTCGCCGGCATTGATAATAATAGCGTCGGTGCACTTGGTGAGGAAAAGAGGCACTCCCGGTGCGCTGTGCCGGACTACCACCATGTCAATTTTCATTGCCGCGATATTTCGAATGGTGTCCTTCAGCGTTTCCCCTTTTGACACTGAACTGCTTGAAGATGTAAAATTGATGGGGCTGCCGGTAAGACGCTTTTCGGCAAGCTCGAACGATATGCGTGTCCGCGTACTGTTTTCGTAGAAGAGGTTGACAATGGTCTTGCCGCGCAAAGTGGGAACCTGCTTGATTTCACGCTGAAGGACTTCATAGAAGTTATCGGCCGTGTCTAAAATAAGGGTGATATCGCTCTCTGAAACGCCGTATAAACCCAACAGATGCTGGATTGCAAGCGCCATCAATCATCCTCCTCCAGTTTCATAAGCCAGAGAGAGTCCTCATCGTCAATCTCTTTAACATGCAGAGCCACTTCCTGATCCTTCAGGGTGGTCATTTTCTTGCCGATAAAATCCGCCCGGATAGGCAACTCCCGGTGGCCGCGGTCCACCAGCACTGCAAGCTGAATCCTCTTTGGGCGGCCGAAATCGGTTAGAGCGTCAAGGGCCGCTCGAACTGTACGCCCCGTATAGAGAACATCGTCAACAAGCAGCAGATTAATATTATTTATATCAAACGGTATATCGGTTATTTGTACTTCAGGTTGTTTAAAAGCGTTACGATAGTCATCACGATACAGGGTAACATCAAGGATACCCGGCACCAGGGAAGTATGTTCCATGGAATTTATTTTTTCTGCTATACGGCGTGCGAGATACACTCCACGGGTCTGCATACCGACAATACCGAAATTATCAAGATCGGGATTTTTTTCGAGAATCTGGTGAGCCATCCTCGACAGAGCTCTGTCGAGGGCTGTTGCGTCCATTAAGAGTTCAAGCTTTTTCATCAGAACCAAAAATACTTTTAGTAAAACCACAAGGCAATAAGGAAAATTTGAGAATAGTACCCTTTTCTATCGATTCTTTTATACCGGAAACGACATTATTACCAGAAAACTGGTTAATATCCTTGCATCTGGGGTATTAAAACAGCTAATTTATTATAACAGGCATGGATAAAGACGGCAATCACCCGTTACAATCTTCCTTCAGTAAAAAATGTTTCTATTCACCCTAATATATCAGGAGGGGTTCGATGATCAACAAACTTATTTCCGTCATAGCGGTTTTCGCATTTCTTTTTACTGCCTCAGCACAGAACGCCCGTATTGATGCCATGGGAGGGTGCGATATTATTGATGATATCACCGGCACTATTGGAAATCCCGCGGACATGAATGATTACGGCGACCAGTTGCAGGGAACGGCAGATGCAACAGATTTCGGTGCTGTCCTTGGCATTAAAGGTGTGGGCGATATGATGAATATCGGGTTTATGGCGAATCAGGGTGCAGTGCTTCGCGGGGGCTTTTACAGCGCAGCCGAAACAATTCTGGAGCAGAGTATTTTAGATACAAACGATCTTCTGCCGTCATCTTTTCCGGTATATCCCCATATTCTTTTTGGCCTTGATCTGGATGCGGTTTCGCTGGGCCTGGATATGTATTATAAGGCAACGCGCTATAAGTATTCGGATGAGGATGGGGCGGATGTTGTCAGTCGTGAGGCGAAAATATCCCATTTCGGATTTAACGTGAGTGCCAATCTGGGTGTTGGTGATATGGCAATCTCGCCGCTGTTCGGTATAGGCTTCCCAAAAGTTAAAGGACTCCATGAAGACAAGGCTAATGATTTTGAGGCTGAAGTCACGTCACTTGCCGGGGTGCGTTTACAAATCGGTACCGAACTCGGTTATAATCCCGGCAAAACAGATATTATCGGCGGTTTCTTCTTTACCATTGAATCATTTCAGTTTGATTTTGACGACAATACCACTGTTACCAAGATGAATGAAAACAAAGACTTTTTTATGGATATTTATCTCGGGTTAATGACCAAAGTGCTTAATGGACTGTTTCTTGTTTCACAGTACAATTTGACAATAGGGATTGACAAAGAGATCCAGGTAAGTAATAATGACTGGGAAGTTAAATATAACCGGTTCACTCACGATTTCCGGCTCGGTCTCGAGCGGCCCGTTTCCGGTGTGTGGATTTTTGATGAGTTGATACCACGCGGAGGATTAACCTATCAGATATATCACGGCACCTATAAATCATCGAATACTGATGAGGATACTCTGGTAACCTCCAACGGTGCGAATTCTACCTCACAGTTTATGGTCACCACGGGGATCGGGCTTACCAAAGGTATTGCCGCCGTTGACGTTGCAATATCCATCGGTGCCTGGGATGGCGTATTAACCGGCCCTAGTGTTATTGAAGGCACCCTGACGCTTGACTTCGGTAAAAGAAGCGGCGCAACGTCAGGATCATCCTATCAGACACCGCCCTCGCCGGTAACCTCAGAACCGGCATCGGAACCCGCGACTACCGGGACTACCGAATCGTCAGATTCCGATATCGATTTTGATTTCTAACCTGTAACCACATGGACAGTCCCAAAGATCTGCCTTACCGGCAGATTTTTTTTCTACGGGTCCCTCTTTCTATCACTACTCTTTCGAATCTGTTACGCGACCAGAACCCTCATTATATCGGGGAAATGTCTGAAAGGAAAACCAACCAACCCCTCCGGGTTATCGAAAAGCAGCTGAATCTTATATGGTTATCTGCCGGAGTAATACGAGGTGCTTCGACTTCAGATACAGTCTTAAAAGTAAAAACCTGCCTCCTGTTCGGATAGTGACTCCTCTCTTATTTTTTTATTGATAACTATTTACGGTTTCATATAGTATGATTATATAATATTTTTTTATTACTGAAGAATCTCGAAACCTTACAACTCAGCCGTACAGAAACCGGCGAATAGTTATGTTAATTGAATATTTATATCAGCAAACCGGAACCTACCTTTTTTACAGTCGTCTTTTCAGCACCAGCGTTGCGACAGTTTTCTCGTTTCTGATGGCAATGATATGTTTTCAGCCGTATATAAATGCTCTTCAACGTTTCCACTTCAGCTCCGAGCTCGAGGCAAACAACCATTTCCGGCAGCCGGTTATGCCGGCAGGAATCCTCTTTCTCTTTATTATTGTTTTCTCCTGTCTGCTAACCGCCCGTTTTAATTCGTATGTAATTTCCGCTCTTATCATTTAT
Organism: uncultured Fibrobacterota bacterium; assembly: GCA_964543525.1. Lineage (GTDB taxonomy): Bacteria > Fibrobacterota > Chitinivibrionia > Chitinivibrionales > JANQEN01 > CBDVBE01. The sequence goes on from CAZIYW010000001.1 coordinate 11,616, forward strand.
GTCTTTTTCAGTTTCATCGGCGCAATTGATGACATTGCCAAGGTGGTGAATAAGCGCCGTCTGGCAAAAGGGATTATTTCCAAAGAGGATTACCAGTATAAGGCAGACGGTATTTCCGCCAGTTTACGGTTGACACTCTATCTTATTATTTCACTTGCAGTCGCTATTACCGCGTATAAATTCATTCCCAATATCAGCGGTCATATTGTGGTACCGTTTCTAAGTATTACCAGGAATTTTCCATACATGCCCGCGCTGCTGTTTATACCTTTTATGACCCTGGCTATCGCGGTCATGGCCAATGGTGTTAATTTTACCGATGGATTCGATACCCTCGCTACCGTTCCCCTTATTACCTGCTGTATATTTGTCGGGGTGATTTCATATATATCGAGCAACAGCGTCTGGAGTAAATATCTGCTCATACCTTTCATTCCCGGCGTCGAAGAAATCCTGCCGTTGATAGGTGCGGTAGTTGGAACCCTGCTGGCATTTCTCTGGTTTAATTCACCGCCTTCATCCATTATAATGGGTGACTCCGGCTCCATCGGATTGGGCGGACTGATAGGTATCATGTTTATTTTTATCAAGGCAGGTTTTTACCTGCCGGTACTGGGCTTCATTTTTGTCTTGGAATTTGTTTCGAGTGTTATCCAGATCGGGTATTATAAGCTGACCGGGAAACGGATATTTCTATGTGCACCCATTCATCACCATTTTCAATTCAAAATGCGGGAAAATGGATTCTATGGATCGGAAATAGATATAAAATCCAAGATAGCATGGCGTTTTCATATCATTTCAGTGGTACTATTAATAGTAGGAACAATTCTATTTCTGAAGGTCCGTTAAGGGATGAATTGAAGTGGATGCATATTTATGCCCTATGACGTCAATTCCATTATTCCAATGCTCCACTATTCCATAAATCCAGTGTAGTAACTATGGTTACCGACATACAAACAAATTACACATCACCGGCCGGTAGAGAGTTTACCCTCACTGCCGGACGATTTGCGGGGATCCATCCAGCCAGCCGGGTCCTTGATATCGGCTGCGGTTATGGTGAAGGCATCTGTAATCTTGCCGCCGAATTCCGGTGTAAAGCGGTTGCCGTAGATATTAAAAAAAGTAATGTGGAATTCGCCCAGAACCTCGCGATTGATCGTAAGGTAAGCCATCTCATTCAGTTTGAGAACAGGGATATTTTAAAGGCTGATTTCAGCGAGGAGCCCTTTGATCTCATTCTGGCAGAGGGCGGTGTGCTCAGTTTTATCGGCCGCAACGAAGGTTTTGAGTTGTTACATCCCTGGCTTGTGTCGCGAGGTTGGATTGAATTTTCAGACCTGATTCTTCTCTCGGAGAAAGTGCCTTCAGAGGTACTCACCATATTTGATCACGACGCCTACCAGTATGAAACGGAGGGCTCCTACCGTAAATTACTGGATGATGCCGGATTTTCCATTCAGTTTATGTGTCTGGTTCCTCCCAGCGGCTGGGATAATTATTATGCCCATATGGCACGGCGCCTTGAGGATGCCGACGGTTTCTTTGCGGATAAGAAGGTTAAACTGGCTTTTCATAAAGAGATTGATGTGTTTTATCGGCTTGAAGGATACCGGTTTGTCGGATACCTCGTTGGTATCGTCAGGAAAAAAAAGTAGCTCGTGTGATAAATATCACAGACAACAACCCGAAATCAATTTATATTTTTCTTGTATACCGGCGGACATAATTACATAATAGTATAATACCGCGAAGCCGGGTATCCAGGCAATACCGGCTGTAACATTTTACTGAAGAAAAAAATTACTATCCACTTTTCTAAGGAGGCTCTATGCTATACCTGATGAAGACCATGGTGTCATGTCTTGCTATGGTTGCGTGTGCAATGGCACAGATTCAACCTGTTGTTACCGGTGAAGACGGTGACGGAAATGTCAATTGGGAGACACGGGTTATTGTCGCCCGCGGAATTGGGGCGCCCAACCCCGATCTGCCGGAGGCGGCACAGCGACCCGGTGCAATTAGAGCAGCCCGGATGATCGCGTTGAGGAATGCGTTGGAAACGGTTAAAGGAATTTATCTGAATTCCAATACTACAGTACAGAATTTTATGACTACCAGTGATGTTGTTACCACACAGGTGAACGGGTACCTGAAAGGCTTTGAACAGAAGGGGCGCGAGCGGTATATGAGTGACGGTACTGTCGAGATTACGATGGAGATACCAATTGACGGTATCGGCGGGATTGGCGACGTCCTTATGGGCAATACGCTGACGGATCAACCGTCGGCTACCAAATTTGTGGGAAAGAAGGCCAGGAAGGAGCAGGTATTTACCGGTCTTATTATAGATTGTCGCGGGTTGAAAATAAAACCGGCACTCAGCCCCAAGGTGCTTGATGAAGAGGGGAAAGAGATTTACGGCAGTGCCTATGTTTCCAAGGAATGGGCGGTTAAGTATGGCATTGTCGGTTATGCCAAGAGTGTTGATGGTGCGGCGAAGAATGAGCGGATTGGTGATAAACCGGGTAAGGTTAAGGCGGTGAAAGCTTCGGGAGAGAATAATACCGATGTTGTTATTGGTAAAGATGATGCTGCAGATATCAGAAGTGCTGCAAAAAACCTGAAATTTCTCTCACAATGCCGTGTCATATTTGTTGTTGATTAACAGTAAGCTCATTTCTATACAGGAGGAAGTATATATCATGAAAACACCACTATCTGAAATCGGCAAATATATCATACTGGCGTGCGCCCTTGCACTGATGGTCGGGTGCGCGAAAATACGGAAAGCCGGCGGCCATATGGATACCCCGGAAGCCCATTATAAACAAGGTATGAAATACTGGGACCTGGATCAGTTTACAAAAGCTGAAGAAGAGTTTAAGCTGGCGGAATCCCTGGACCCCAAATTCGCACCGGCAATTGCAGGTCTTGCATTAACCACGGCAAAAAGAGCGCAACAGTCTACCAGCAAGGAGAGCGAGGAGGATGGATTTAAAGAGGCGCTTAAACTGGCTGACAAGGCACAGGACCTTGCATCGAAAGATCCGGTGGTATATATCGCCAAGGGACTCGTTTTAACCATGAAGTATGAGGGCAAGGAAAAGCCTGATAAATGGATTGGTAAAGTGGAAAGAGAGTATAACAAGGCAATTGATCTGGATCCGGCTAATTCCGAAGCCTATTACCGTCGAGGCTATTGCTATAAAAAGGCATATGAATTTCATAAGGCGGGCGAGGATTTCAAGAAAGTCATAGAACTCGGCAAGAAATTCACCGGCAAGGCGAATGAACAGTGGGAGATTATCCAGAAAATCGAGCGGGCAGCGCCGGGGACTGACGTGGGTAAGAGAATTGCACTGGTTGAGAAAATCTCACGTGCCGATATCGCCGCACTTTTCGTATCTGAGCTACAGATTGACAAACTGATGAAGAAAAAGCGTCCGGTGAAGGAGAATACTGATTTTCAGGCGCCGGACGACCCGCGTGAGATGCGGGTCGACGAAACAGTAAAAGCGGTACCGGAGATTACCGATCTTGAGGGACACTGGGCAAAGAATTTTATCATGGATATCGTCGATCTCAACATTCGCGGCCTGGAGCCGTATCCGGATCATACTTTCCGACCCCAGGATCTGGTAAACCGCGGCGAATATGCCATGATGGTCGAGGATGTCATTATTTCTATACTGGGCGATGAATCGCTGGCCACAAGGTATGTCGGCGCCGAACGGAGCCGGTTCCCTGATGTTAACCCGTCGCATCCTTATTATAATGCAATCTGTACTGCGGTTGATAAGAATGTTATGGATGCGGCGATGAACGGCCTGTTTGCTCCTGACGGTCCCGTCTCCGGGGCAGATGCTCTTCTGGTAATCAGAAATATTCAGCAACTTAATAAAATTGAGTAATTATACTATCGTACAACACGTTTGACTTCATTAAGGGTGGAAGAAGTATCCACCCTTTTTTACAGCGCTCTTTCCACCGGAATGATACGTCGCTGTAATAACACGGGAGTGGCGGACCTTACTATTAATGGTATACTATACTGTAAATACTGTAATTCTATTTGTGGCAGGTGATTAACATTTCCTATTTTTAGATGATTGTCGTGGAACGTGAATAGTGTAATCCCATTAACCAGATAACTGGATGTATATGAACCGATTTAATAAACCGGAAAAACCGATTACATTTCAGAAAGAGGATCAGGAACCTGTTTCCCACCGTACCAAAGGGAAGCGGGTGTTTACCCTGTTTCTGCTGATCCTGTTTATCTGTTCTGTTGGTGCAGGGATGGGGCTTCGATTCCTGTACCACATGTATCAAACACTGCCCAGTCCCAAAGAGTTGTGCAATATTGAACCGTCACTGGTTTCCCGGGTACTGGCCGCGGACAGTTCACTGGCCCATGAATTCAGTATCGAGCGCCGTTTCTGGATTCCGCTGAAGGAGATACCTGCGGATCTGCAGCATGCGGTTATCGCCATTGAAGACAGACGTTTTTACGAGCATTGGGGTATCAGTATAAAACGTATCCTCGGCGCAGTGGTGGCAAATGTTATTCGCGGGAAGTACGCCCAGGGCGCCTCTACTATTACGCAGCAGCTTGCCCGTAATGTCTATCTCACGGCGCGCCAGTCCCTCATTCGTAAAGTACGTGAGGCTATGACTGCGGTGCAGATTGAGTCCTATTATACCAAGGATGAAATTCTTGAACTCTATCTCAATATGGTCTACCTGGGCGCCGGGGTGTATGGTGTGGAGGCCGCTAGTCAGAGGTATTTCAGTAAATCGGCGCGTGATTTAACACTTAATGAGTGTGCCGTTCTTGCGGGCTGTATCCAGCTTCCTGAGCGATACCGACCCGATCGCAATAAAAATGCAAAGCGAACCCTGGACCGTCGAAATACCGTTCTCAGAGCTATGCGGAAAATGGGCTTTATCAGCAGGGATGTTGAGAAGCATGCAGGAACAGACACAATTCCGGCAAATCCCCAGGAGCCGGTTTCGAAACGGGCACCCTATTTTATTGAGTATGTGCGTCAGTATATGGAATCAAAGTATGGCGAACACAAACTGTATAATGCCGGTTTGACCATCTGTACCACCCTCGATCCCGTGGCTCAGGATTCGGCGGAACGGGCTGTTGATTATTTTCTTGATTCATTACAGCGGGGGACCAATCGTCTGTTTCTGGACAGCACCAAGGCATATCAGGAACTGGGTATCTCCAGAATTTACTATTTAAACCATTTTGATTCCATTTATGCCGCGAATAAGGAACGCTATAAAAATCTGCCGGATTCATTAAAACTAAGGATTGTCCAGGCATCGGTTGTGGCGCTGGATGTGCGGACCGGAGCGATACGGGTACTTATCGGCGGCAGGGATTTCAGTGAAAGTAAGTTCAACCGTGCAGTTCAGGCACGGCGCCAGCCCGGCTCGGCTTTTAAACCGTTTGTCTATACCGTCGCAATTGACAGCGGATATACACCGGCAACCGTTGTCATGGATCAACCTATCACACTGGAAACACCTGAGGGACCTTGGCGGCCGGAAAATTATGAGCATGAATTTTACGGTCCCGTGACCATTCGTGAAGCCCTTAAAAAATCGATCAATCTGGTAGCCATTCAGGTTCTTTTGGATATTGGCGCATACAATGTGATCAGCTATGCACGACGGGCGGGATTGAAGCACCGGATGAATCCGGTTCCGGCACTTGCTATCGGTGCCTGTGAGGTCACCAACATGGAAATGACCTCTGCATACAGTATTTATCCCAACCATGGCAATCAGGCAACACCCTATTGTATCGAGCGGGTCTATGACCGTAACGGACGCCTCCTTGAGGAGCATGAACCTGAAGTAAAACATGTGCTTTCGTCCTCAACGGCATATATCATGACCAGCCTGATGACAACAGTGGTACGGGCGGGTACAGGCGCCCGGGTAGGCGCCAGAGGGTTCAACCGCCCCTGTGGAGGGAAAACCGGAACCACCAATGATTATTCCGACGCCTGGTTTGTAGGATATACGCCCCAGATTGCCTGTGGCGTCTGGGTGGGGGTTGATGAACGACGCTCTATGGGTGCAGGGGTTACCGGTTCGCGAGGTGCCATTCCCATGTGGGTAAGTACCATGAAAGCGCTCCATAGAAATTTGCCGGTGAGGGGTTTCGGACAGCCTGAGGGAGTAATCGCAGCAAGAATATGTAATGAGACACACAAGATTGCAACGCGCTACTGCTCTGATGTTTCTGTTGAAATATTACCCCTGTCTCATAAAATGGATACCTGTGATGTGCATGTTCTTAAAAGGAAACTGAAGAAGCATGAGGTAATGAGGCGTTTTGGTACGAATAAGAAGAGACCTGCATCAAAGAAGAATGGGAAACGGAAACGGTCGCTTATATTTTAAGTGTATCATTTGTTTGATGCAACACCTTTAATACTAAAGTGTTAAACATATACCGCGAAAAAAAAACAATAAAAATATAGATTTCCCATAGCTATTCTTCGTACAATATTGTACAATACAACACAAAAAGGAGAAAACCACACATTTCTTCTATCACAAGAGGGTTACACAAGAACAAATGAAAGCAAAATTGTGGGGAGTACGGGGCTCCCTTCCGACGCCACTTGAACCGCATGAAATTGAACAGCGGCTGAAAGCTGTACTTGAAGGTTTTTTTGAAAAAGGGTATCAGTCACATGATGATATTGATGAATACCTTTCCCAGCTTCCCCGGGAGATGCGAGGAGGGTTCGGCGGTAACACGCCTTCATGTGAAGTCTTTACCGGGGATACCAGTATCATTATCGATGCCGGCAGTGGGATACGCCGAAAGGGTTATGAACTGGTTAACGGATCCTGCGGTAAGGGAGAGGGAGAGGTACATCTCTTTTTTACCCATTTTCACTGGGATCATATAATCGGACTGCCTTTTTTTACTCCGGTTTTTATTCCCGATAATCGGATTCATGTCTATGCTGTTCAGCCTGAGGTAGAAGATATAATCCGGTTGGTGTTTCGGAAGCCAAATTTCCCTGTACCGTACGAGCAGCTTGGTGCAGAGTTTGTGTACCACCGTCTTGATCCGAGAAAACAGATAACGATTGGCTCACTGGAAATAACACCCTACCAGCTCGACCATCCTGATCCCTGCTGGGGCTATCGGATTACAGACGGCAATCGTGTACTTGCCTACTGTGTAGATACGGAATGCACCCGCGCCGGGAGGAAAGAACTCGGTGATGATCTGCCCATGTATCAGAATGTCCACACCATGATATTCGATGCCCAGTACACGTTGATGGAATCAATAATCAAGGGAAACTGGGGTCATGCCGCTGCAACTATCGGCCTTGATATCGCCCTGCGTGAGGGAATAGAGAAAGTAGTATTCATGCACCATGATCCCGCTGCAAATGATATGAAAGTTGCAAAGGCCCGGAAACAGACGGAAGAATACCTTGAGTATACAGAACGGCAACTGCGGAAAGAGGGCAAGGAGCCACAGAGGGTTAAATGTATTTTCGCCCATGAGGAGATGGTTGTTACGGTTTAACGCGAGAAAAAGAAGAGTACTATTCATACCGCAGCGCTTCGATCGGATTCATCCGCATCGCCTTTACCGCGGGGTACAGTCCAAAAATAACGCCGACGCCGACAATTATACCGAACACATATAAAATATGCGTTACTACAATAGTCGGCTCAACAGCCCCTTCAGTTGATTTTTTAATACTCTCCCTGAACAGCATCGTTATCATGCCCAGAAATACTCCGACAGTTCCTCCGGTAAAGCTCAAGGTGGTTGTTTCAGAGATAAACTGGACAAATATCTGCAGGTTCCTAGCGCCGAGGGCTTTACGGATACCAATTTCATGAATACGCTCCGATACGCTCGAGAGCATGACATTCATGATACTCAGTCCGCCGACCAGTAAGGAAATCACGGAAACAACCCCCATCAGGACACTGACATTATCGAGCATGCCCCGTATCTCTTCAAGCCACTCCGCTGTGCGATATTCGAAATCTTCAACACCGCGGTGACGCTCCGTGAGTCTCTGTGAGATTGTATATGCCTGTGCCTCGATTTTTTCCGGATCCTTTACCGACAGTCGCAGTGAACCGGGATCCGGATCGGAACCGGTTATGTACAGCTGCATTGTTTTGACGGGAATGTATACCGCGCGTCTCATATGCCACGGTTTAAAATCCGGATCAGCCGGCGCGTATATCCCAACTATGGTAAAATGTTTATTGTTAAAGATACAGTCATTCCCTATCAATGTCCGCTTCTCTTTGCCGGAAAGGGTCAGTTGACGGCACAGTCGTTCGTCAAGCTCCCACGACAGTATGCATACCTTCTCACCCCTTGTGTAATCATCATTGCTGAACCATCGTCCCTCCACGAGTTTCATGCTTTCCATATCATCCTCAAGGGTTGTTTTGCTCACTCCCCGCAACCGCGCCCCGTCTTCAGCACCCAGTACATGGATGGTTCCATGACGCGTTATCTGCCGATAGTACATCTCGGCATCCGGTGCATGCTGTTCAAGGTAACTGCCGTCTGAGTACCTCATTCCCGGGGATCTGCTCCAGGCGATTTTCTCTTTAAGCGGCACATCACGCTGCCTTCTGAACCATATGGCGCCGGCCCACCGTCCCATTTTTTCATTAAGAAATACGTCAATACCGGCAATCAGTGTCAGCATGGCAACCAAGGATGCCACACCCAGCATCACACCGATAATCGACAATGCAGAGCGCAGTTTATGGGAAGCCATTTCGATGAATGACATTTTTATGCCGACGAATATTGACTGGATAAGGGTAACCATACAAATTCTTATTTTTTATGCTAATTAATATCTCAATGCCTCCACCGGCTGCATATTTGCCGCGCGGAGAGAGGGAAACAGTCCGCTGAAAACTCCCGCGAACAGAGTAAAGCCAAAAGCGACGGAGTAATCGAGCAGGGTAAGCCTGGGTATATACGGAAAGAAGCCCGGTGGTGTAAGGGTGACCAGAGCGCCGAGTACCATTCCGGGAATACCTCCGACAAAACAGACCAGGATCGCCTCAATTATAAACTGTGTAAAGATATCATACCGTTGCGCGCCCAATGCTTTCCGGATACCGATCTCCCGTATTCGATCACCGATGCCGGCAAACATGATATTCATGATACTGATGCCGCCGACAATGAGTGAAATGGCAGCAATACTCCACAGGATGATCTTCATACCCTTGACTGCAGTCTCCATCTCCCTGAGCTTGTCCATACTTGCCTCCACCTCGAAATCCCTGACGCCGCGATGCTTTGCCAGATACCGGTGGGTCACGTCACGCTGCGCCTGCCGCACAACATCACTACCGGTTAAAAGCAGAGAAACCTCATTCAGGTTGCGCCGTGCATTACTGAAACGCATGGCATAGACACTGAAAGGGAAAATACACTCAGACGCCCGCTCATTACGGATGTTTTTAGTCTCGATTATACCGATAATTGACAACGGTATATTTCGAATCAGCAGGGTCGCTCCCACCGGATTAACTCCCTTATCAAACAGCCTTTGCGCCAGACGTTTACCGATGATACAGACATGCCGGTGCCGCTGAAAATCCTTCCGTGTAAAATTCCTGCCGCGTTCAACCCGGTAATTATAGACATCCAGATACTCGCGACTGACCGCAATAAGTTTCCCCCAGGTTCTTTTCCCCTTTGCAGTCATTCGGTTCCAGTTGAGATTTTTATACAGCAGAACAGCCTTTACATACGGTAATTCTTCGACAATTTCCTCCGCTTCATCAATACTGAGACCCGGCGATGACTGAAATTTCATCTTTTCCTCCCGTGTTACCGGCTCTACAGTCTTAATCGTAAGGATATTCAGTCCGCCGACGCGCTCCATATTTTCCCGCAAATTGTCATCCATACCGCGTACAAAAGCAAGGTTCGCAAGAAGTGCGGCCACACCGAGAAACAGGCCAAGGGTGGTTATCATGGTTCGAGTGCGGTTGGTATATATTTCGAGTGCACACAGCTTGAGATTTACCAGGATTGTTGTGTAAAGACGAATTGTTTTCATGATTCAATCCGCCCGTCGACCAGACGTACCTGTCTCCTGGCACGTTCGGCTACAGAGTTTTCGTGGGTGATAACTACAATGGTATGCCCTTCGCCTGAGAGCTCATCAAAAACGGCAAGTATCTCGCCTGTGGTATGGCTGTCAAGGTTTCCTGTCGGTTCATCCGCAAACAGTATTGACGGTTTTTTTATCAACGCCCGGGCAATGGCAACCCGCTGTTTCTGACCGCCAGATATCTCATTCGGCCTGTGTTTCCGCCGATCCCATAACCCGAAGCGGGTCAATGTCTCCTCAACAAGTTTTTTTCGCCTCCGGCCCGGAATATTTCCGTAAATCAACGGCAGCTCCACATTGCCGGCAACAGTAAGTTTAGGCAGAAGGTTGAAATTCTGGAACACAAAGCCAATCTCACGATTGCGGATATCTGCAAGCTGCGACGGGGAAAAGGTCGTTACTGAACGATCCTTGAACAGATAGTCACCCGATGTGGGACGATCGAGACATCCGAGAATATTCAACAGTGTCGACTTCCCGGCACCGCTCTGCCCCATTATAGCGAGATAATCTCCTTGTCGAACCGACAATGAAATGTCTTTCAATACCGGCACTTTCTCTTTACCGAGTGTATAGCTCTTACAGAGCGACCTTGTTTCAATAATATTGTTTGTGCTTGTCATTTTTCAGGTCACCGTAAGGAACGGCAGAGAACTACCTGCGGCCTCTCGACCTCTTTCTCTGATCGTTCTTGTCTTTGCCGAGCACCTCTTTAAATAGCACCACATCACCCTCTTTTACCCCGGAAAGAATCTCATAGTACCGGTAATCGGTTTTACCGACAGTAACAGGTATCTGTTTAACCGACTCAGTTCCGTCCTCTTTTCGTATCACCTTGTTGACAAACCAGCCTTTCGGGGTCCTGGTGACAAAGCGGTTGGGAATACCGAGTATTCCTTCCTTTTCAAGAATAACAAATTCGACGTTCACATTAATTCCCGGGGCAATGCCGGGTATCAGCGAATCAATCCTCACTCTGACTTCAAAGGTGCCAAGCCCGTCTGCACTCTGTTTCTTTGCGCTGAGTGCAATAAAGTTAATGGTGCCGGTGGTCTGCACACCTTCGATTGCTTCCGGTTTGATAACCACTTTCTGGCCCTGTTTCAGATGAATGTAATCAACTTCTCCTATTTGAGAAACCACTTCAAGCTCTGATATGTCGGCGATAGTGGCAATGGATGTGCCGCTCTGAAAACCGGAGGTTGCCGATACCGCAATTTCTCCCTCTTCAACGTCAAGGCTGGTGATAATACCGTTCATGGGGCTTACTACCTTTGTTTTATTTAGCTGATCCGTGATATCCTTCAATGAGAGCTTCTCCTGCTCATAGGAAATAACGGCCAGCTCCCACGCGTTTTTCAGATCAGCAAGCTGTTTTTCGGATACGGTACCGGTGGCGACAAGTTTTTGCGCATCTTCATAATTCCGCTTCGCAATATCAGCCTGAATGCGCGCCTTTTTAACGGAAAGATCCAGAGCTTCTTTTTTATACAACAGTCGGCTGGGATCGATGTCAATAATCTTATCGCCCTTTTTAATCCGCTGGCCTTCTTTTACATATACTTTCTGTATCACACCGCTCGCCTCCGACTTCAGTTCCACCTTTACCACAGGCTCTACCTCCCCGGTCTGAATAATGGCGTCACGGAGGTTTACCCGGGAAACTACGGCACGTTCTTCAATAATTCCGTTCTTTTTCCGCGTACTGCAGCCCGCTATGACACAAACACATGCGATTAATACCGCCAGACGTGTAATGTTCATTCCAGTTTCACTCCAAAGCGAGAAAGTACTTTTCCGGTTATTTCCTCAAAAATGATCTCCAGTTTTTTCATGACCACCTGCTTCTGGAGATAGCGAATCGTCGTTTCGAGATAGTCATCTTCTGCCTTGTCAAGGGTAAGCTGATCAACGGTACCGAGGTCGAATCCTGCCTTTGCTGCATCAAACTGCCGACGCGCAATTTCCTGCGATGTTTTTTCAATGGCAAGGGTCTGAAGCTCCTGCTCCCAGGTAAGGTTCAGCTCCTCCACTTTTTTAACCATCTCGCGCATGTACTGCTCCCGCGCGATATTGTTTGACTTGAGTGCAATACCGGCCTGTTGCCGCTCGATACGTCGGGATTTCACCGGAAGTGCATACCTGACAATAAGTGCAAACACCGCATTTCCGGAAAAAGAGCCCGATGCATCAAATATATCATCTCCAGATGCGACTCGGGAATAGCCTGCTTCAAGAGCCACATCAGGCAGTAGTTGATTCGCTGCATACGCCGCCTGCCGCCGCAGTTTCTCATTAAGCGTTTCAAAGAGTTGTATCTGCGGATCAAAGGATTCGACCAGTCTGAGGAAATCATCCGGCTCCGGCAACCCGGTTAACTGAATGTGTTTCACCGAGTCAATAGTGACTGAATCCGGCGACAGAGCCAGTGCCACTGCCAGTGCCCGATGCGCGAGCGCCGCTTCGGTCTGCGCAATGAGAAGCTGCCGGGTGGCTTCAAGAAAGGCGAGATGAGCAGAGAGTGTATCAAGCATTGTGGCGGTACCGATACTGAACCGAGTCCGCTGGGTAGTAAGACGCTTTTCCGCATACTGTTTCCGATCCGCAAAAATGGTACATAACGATTGCTTCTCATAGAATGTCCAATAACGGTTGCGTACATCGCTGAGAGAGGCAAGTATCTTCTTTTTCCGCCGAAGGGTAAATGTTTTGTTGTCGAGACGCTGTATCTTAATGGTATACGCAACCGGATCGTGCTTCCAGGCATTCCGAAGAAGAGGCTGGGTATAGGTGAGTGCTAAGGATGAGGTGTACTGTACACTGTCCCCATCCGTCATGCCGGTGCGTTCTCCAGCAATATCCGCTGTAACAGTCCCGCCGCCGGGAACATTCTGTAATGCACTGACGGTAACACCGGTTGATACTGATGGTGTGTTGCTCCCGGAAGTTAAGGTTGAATCGTACGGTTTAACCTGCTGCCTGAGGGTGGCGTTAACGGACGGCAGTTGCTGTGTTTGCAGCTTCTCAAGAGTGAGTGAGTCGGTCCGGGTTTCCAGCCGGGCAATACGGATATCGCTGTTGTTTTCCAATGCCGTAAATACAACATCCTGTTCCGATAATGTGGCACCCGTGGCTGAAACATAGAAAAGAGCCAATAAAAAAATCCTGGTGGTAGATAACATGGGCTGTTCAATCCGAATGTTATAACAATGCAATTATTATACAACTATTAGACTGTTATGAAAATACTATTGTTACAGAGCGCCTTTTTTATTTAGTGCTTGTCCGAAAAGTCCTTGATTTGTCATTTCGACCGGAGGGAGAAATCTGTAAGTAGATTGATTCTTAGAAAAGAAAGATTTTATTTGTCAGGCGAAAATAAGAGTGTACCAATTTCCACTTCGTGGTCTCACTCCGGTCAAAATGATAGTTTTAACTGTTTTTTGGACAAATACTATTTAAGTATCTTTTGTCTAAACAAGTAATTACGAACTTATAATATATATTATTTTTAATCTCCGTTTATCGAGAGGTATTTCATGTTTCGAACCACCCTTTGGTATATTTTTTTCTGGCTTTATCTGATACTGAGTCCGCTGTTTTTCATACCGTTTGCAGGTATTGCGGTAACGGGAAAAAGAAAACTTCTGGACCGGTATGTATTGCTCCTCTCTACAGTCTGGGGACGGGTTTTGATTCGGGCTGCCGGAGGAACGGTTACGGTAACGGGGCTTGAACATATTCCGCAACAGAACAGGGTTTGCTTTATCGCAAACCACCAGGGTGGATTCGATATACCGCTCATATTCGGCTATATTCCCCGAATAACAGGATTTATCGCAAAGAAAGAGCTGCTTTTTATTCCGATTCTTAATATATGGATGAAAGTATATCACTGTATTTTCATCAACCGATCAAACCGCAGGGATTCGGTGAAGGCTATCCGGCGGGGTGTTGAGCAGATAAAAAAAGGCCGTCCAATGGTCATTTTTCCGGAAGGGACCCGGAGTCAGTGCCGACGGATGGGCCCGTTTAAAAGTGGAAGCCTTAAACTGGCCATACGCTCGAACGCCGCAATTGTACCCATAACTATTGACGGATCCTATAAACTGAAAGAAGCCAACGGCGGGATCATGAAACCGGCATCGGTGAAACTGATTATTCATCCTTCTCTGGACGGCACGTTCTATAAAGATGAAAATTCACAGGAGCTGGCGGAAAAGCTGTGGCATATTATTAACGCGCCTCTTACTGGCGCTGCCCGTTAAAAATAATTGGTGAAACCCACGGCCACCTTCTCAAAACCGGCTTCAATATCGAGAGAAACCTTTTTGGTCATGGTGGACTTGTCCTTTTTTACAAACAGGAGAAGTGATACCGGAAAGGTTGCACCTGCTACAGCGCCGGTTATTATTGCTGCCGCACGTTTGGCTTTAAACGTATCATTAAGATCATTCCAATCGTCTGGAGTTTCAAAGTTGGTTTCATCATCCAGCAAATCCCGGTCCTGTTTCGCTTGTATTCCCGTGATCAGGCACACAACACCGCTTGCCAGACAAACACCACCTGTAATAAATGCTGCGGCTCTTCGGCCGCGCCCCTTCCTGCTCTTCTCTTTTTTTACAGGCACCTTTTCTTTCTCTGATGCTTTTGTGTCAGTCTGTGTGGTCGCTGCAGGTTGCTTTTTTTCTTCGACATTGTATGAATAGGAGATATTGTCCTGTACATAGTGGATATTATCGTTAATGGTAAAATGGAACTGCCCGTTCTGTTTAAAGTAGCCGTTCTGAATAGTAATTTCATCCTTCCTGGATTTTATTCCGAATACGGAATACATGAGTCTGAAATTCCGCAGTTTCACATCACCGGCCCCCTCGGCAACATAAATGCCGTTCCAGTCAAATGCATTTGGCAATTGTGACGCTTCCGCATTGAAATTGGCATCATTAATTGAGGTGAATACTACCGGCTCCTCAGAAGTACCCTCAACCAGCAGGCTGCCGTAAATATTGATTCCGGTGAAAGATTTGAAGAGAAAGATACAGCCGGCCTTTATCACGGTCTGAGAATTCTTGGCTATCTCCACATCCTGATCGATAATGTAAGGATTGCCTGACGCCTCAAATATTTTCCCGCCGATATCATCACTGAGGTGTGTTTCACCGGTAACAGATAAGCTACTCATCATTATACCAATAAATAAAAATGCTGGTTTTTTCATATGTCCTCTTGTGTTCGTTAATAAAGAGCGTTCCCGATAAAATAATTTTCGCAATGCGTATGCGCTTAATTCAACTATTAAAAATATATCGATATCGGTGCCCAGAAAAGTTCTGTGATGATTGTCACAATATGCGCTTTTAAGTAAAAAATACAGACAGATTTTCTGTGATGATTATTTTGTAATATAGAGAAAAAAAATGCGTGAAAATGAATAAAAATGTACCGTGTAATAAACAAGAGAAAATTACCGTCCATTCTATTCAGTCACAGGAGATCGATTTTACTGAGCACAACTATCGGAAGTATCTTGCTTAATTAACGTTCATATTTATGTCTCACAAATATAGTCAGTGAGGGCATGGTGCCCGATTGACTATAATTTCATGGATATTGCTACATTCTTGTCTTGTTAGATTCCTCGCTCGTGATGATGGACATTTAGATTTGAACTGATTTAATCTGAGAGGAGAATCAATAAGGAAAAACCAGAAAAATCCCAATTAATTTAACCGGTGTTGCATTTCGCACTTTTCGCTACATAAAGCCACGCCTGGACCCGCTAATCAGGCATATCCTCCTGTTGCCTGATAGATTCCTCGTGAATAAACTGATAAATCCGCAGAACAAACTCAGCACTTAAATTCTTTTTAACTCCCGCCTTTGTTCTGCTTTTAACAATCTCTTCCCAGCGGCCGGGCTGAAAATTGGAGACATCGAGGTTTCTTTTTACTGTTCCTATTTGTCGGGAGAGATGCATTCGCTGGGCCAACAGGTCGATTAATTTATCATCCACCCTATCGATTTCTTTGCGAAGATCGCTCAGATGTTGATAAAACTCCTTGTCGTCACTGAAAGGTTTCTTTACTTTAAGGCTACTGATAAGTTCGCCAAAGGCCTGTGGTGTAATCTGTTGCTTGGCGTCACTGAGCGCTGCCTTCGGATTATTATGGACTTCTATCATAATACCGTCGAACAGAAGATCCATAGCTTCCTGAGCCACGGACTGGAGGAGCTCCGTCTTACCGCTGATATGGCTCGGGTCGCAGAGGAGCGGTATGCCCTTGATACGTCCCTTTAGCTCTATGGGTACGCGCCAGTTGGGAACGTTCCGGTAGGCTGTTTTCCGGTGAGAGGTAAATCCCCGATGCACCGCGACCAGTGTTTTAATTCCCGCGTTATACACCCGTTCGAAGGCACCAAGCCATAATTCAATATCCGGACTGATAGGATTCTTGATTAGTATCGGAATATCAACGCCTTTAAGTGAATCTGCAAGGATCTGCACAGAAAAGGGATTTGTTGTTGTTCGGGCACCTATCCAGATTATATCGATACCATGTTTCATGCACTGCTCTACATGTTCGGGAGTAGCAACTTCGACTGCTACCGGCAGATTGTATTCATTGCCCGCATCCTTTAACCATTGCAGGGCTTCAATACCCATACCTTCAAACGAGCCGGGCCGGGTGCGCGGTTTCCAAATGCCGCCACGGAGGACCTGGATGCCCTTATCCGCAAGCCCCGCTGCAGTCTGCATTATCTGCTCTTCCGACTCAACACTACAAGGGCCGGCAATGATAAATGTTTTCTGTATTTCGCGGGTGGACAATGTTTTTAAAGGAATAGTAATTTTCACAAGACTCCCCTCTCTTGCCTGTTTTTACGATCAAATAGCCGAAAAAGGTCACCATAATATAATAAAAGCCCCATTTTATTCCTATGAGGCTTACCCGAAAAATTAAAGAAATTAAGGTTCAATATTGTTATGTGACCACGTCCTAGGCAACTCTTTCCGCATAGTCATCAAACCAGTATGCTTCGGGATTACTTTTAAATACAAACAACTTACCCAGCAACTCAGGATCGGTCGCTCTGAAATACCGGAAAAAGGTATTCCCGTTCATTTTCCCGATGATTTCAATTTTTCCGGTCGCATGAGACATGACTAGACGGGCTCTCTTTGCCAGACCTGCGACCATTTTTCGTGCTTTTTCAAAAATAGCAATCGACTGTTCAACCGGTACTGCAAAATGGTGATTGCCTGCGGTAGGTCTTCCCTGAAAAACGTAATAGGGTGGTAGTCCTGCAAATGAGCATTTCTGAAATAATTCCGAAAGTACTGCTGGATTATCATTCACCCCTCTCAGCAACGGAGTCTGATTTGCAACAATAACACCGGCACGTACAAGTAAATTAACACACTCAATTGCTTTACCTGTCAGCTCCTTCGGGTGATTAAAATGGGTCATTATGTATATTCGCTTCGTCGGCAGACTGTATTCTTTCAGCACTGCAATGAGTCTCGCATCGTTCAGAATGCGATACGGGTTGAATGCAGGAATCTTGGAACCGATTCTTATTATCCGCACATGATCGATCTGTCTGATTTGTTGAATGATATTACGTAACCGTTCAGTTGAAAGAATCAACGGGTCGCCTCCGGTAAGAAGAACATTGGTAATCTCCTTATGATTTCTTATATATTCCAGTCCGGGGTTTATATTGCGGGAGGCCTCATAGTTATCATCCATAAAAAGGCGTTTTCGGAAACAGAACCTGCAGAAGCCGCCACACATATCAGTAACCAGCAGCAGGGCCGTGTCGGGATATTTATGTTCCAGACCGGGTACTTTTGAATACAGATGCTCATGGGAGGCGTCAAGGCGTCCCCAGTCCTCAAGCTCTGTCTTGTCCGGTATAATGATTTTCCGAATCGGATCCTGACGGCCTGACCAATTGACAAGGGAAAGATAATAGCTGTTTGTTCGAAAAGCATAGCGACTGGTGACATAACGAAACTCAGACTCATCAAGAGCCGAAATATGGGACAACTGATCGTACCGCGTCAGGTATTGCGGGCCCTTCCGCGGTTCAACCAGTGAAAGGTGAATATTTTTTTGTGTGTTTATTTGGTGAGATGGATACTGAATATTCATTCTGTCTGCAACAATCATTCGTACCTCCTTTACTCATTAAACGGCCGGAAACATTTTTTGTCTCCGCGGACCAATTACGGCCATCCTCACGTATCCACACGTTTCAGGAAAAAAACGTATTACCCGATGTAACGATTGATTTGTGTCTCTCCGGAAAGCACATCCCCGGAGCATTTCTCATTTAATAGATGCCGGTATACTGACCAGCCGGAAATTCTTTCCCGGCATTTTCCTTTTCGCGTGGGACCTGCATGTCACGCGGCACCTCTTTTTTACGGTCCACGATAGGTATAAATTCTCTTTTCTCAGGACCGGTATATATTTGACGGGGGCGAAAAATTTTCGCTTCTTCATTGTCAGAGAATTCTTTCCAATGCGCAATCCATCCGGGAAGACGACCGATGGCAAACATAACCGTCAGCATGTTTGTCGGTATTCCCATAGCCCGGTAAAGAATACCGGTGTAAAAATCAACATTCGGATAGAGATTGCGACTTATAAAATATTCATCATGTAACGCATGATATTCAAGTTCTTTCGCAATATCCAGCAACGGATCGGAAATATTCTTTTTCTCAAAGAGATCGTCACAGAGCTCTTTACATACCTTTGCACGAGGATCATACTTTTTATATACCGCATGGCCGAAGCCCATCAGCCTGAAACTATCCCTTTTATCCTTTGCTCTTTCGATATACTTTTTAATGTTACGGGAGTCATTTTTTATCCGTTTAAGCATCTCTATAACCGCCTGATTTGCACCACCGTGCAACGGACCCCACAGAGCGCATATCCCCGCAGATATGGCGGCATAGAGGTTGGCCCTGGCGCTGGCGATTAAACGGACAGCGGTGGTAGAACAGTTCTGGCCATGGTCTACATGCAATATGAGCAATTTATTGAGTAAGTTTACAAAAAAAGAATCTATCTCATAATCCTCAACCGTTGAGGAGAACATCATATTCAGGAAGTTGGCGCAGTATGACAGGTCATATCGCGGGTACACAATCGGATCTCCACGCGATTTCTTATAGGAAAAAGCCGCTATTGTCCTGATCTTTGAAATGAGACGGGCCGCGGTAATATCAAAGGAAGGATCCCGATGTGAAATTTCCGGATAGAAACTCGATAATGATGTTACCATTGATATTAAAATAATCATCGGATGAGAATCCGCCGGAAAACCGCTGAAGAAGTGATGCATATTCTCATGAATAAGTGAATGCTTATTCAGATACCTGCTGAATCGCTTCAGCTCCGTTTCGCTCGGAAGGGTTCCGTGTACCAGTAAGTAAGCAACTTCAACAAAGGAGCAGTTCCTGACAAGATCTTCTATATCATATCCCCGATACCGCAACTCACCTTTCTCTCCATCAACATAAGTGATATTACTCATGCACGATGCGGTATTGGAAAAACCGTTATCGAAAGTCACGTACTTTGCTTTAGCACGAAGCTTTGTCACATCAATGCCATGAAACCCCTGGGTCCCTTTGATAATGGGTAAATTAAAGGGCTTTTTTCTTCCGGGCAGATATAATTTAGCGCATCTGTTTTGTTTCATTATCTCCTACCGGAAAGCATTTTAATGTGAGGTTAATAATTCCCAACAATTCGAAACATCTGAAGACCGTTTCAAATATATGTTTTTACACCATAAAACCAAAAGAATTACACACGACGAATCACCTGTATGGGTTTACTCCTCACCTTAAGTAAAAAATGGTCTCTTTCTCTCGTATCAGCCGTTATCTATTTTAAGTTGTCGAAAAACAGAATCCGGAATGATAAATCCGGAACCAGAGAAGGATTAAACCTGATGATAAAGAAACATGAAGCGCTTGAATATCATGCAAAAGGTCGGCGGGGGAAAATCGAAGTTGTCCCGACAAAACCGTGCACCACACAACGGGAACTCTCTCTTGCCTATACGCCCGGTGTGGCTGAACCGTGCCGTGCAATCGAACAAAATCCAGAGAAAGTTTTTGAATATACTGCCAGGGGCAACCTCGTTGCGGTTATTACCGACGGCAGTGCCGTGCTCGGCCTGGGAAATATCGGGCCGCTTGCCGGAAAACCGGTTATGGAAGGGAAAGGAGTTCTTTTTAAACGCTTTGCCGATATTGATGTGTTTGACATTGAACTGAAAACCGAAAGTGCGGATGATTTTATTGCTACTGTCAAGCGAATGGAGCCTACATTCGGCGGTATTAATCTCGAGGATATAAAAGCGCCGGAATGTTTCTATATCGAAGAGCGCCTCAAGCGGGAGATGGATATGCCCATTTTTCATGATGATCAGCAC
The DNA here is from genome assembly GCA_964543525.1 of uncultured Fibrobacterota bacterium. Lineage (GTDB taxonomy): Bacteria > Fibrobacterota > Chitinivibrionia > Chitinivibrionales > JANQEN01 > CBDVBE01. The sequence continues at coordinate 32,255 of CAZIYW010000001.1, forward strand.
GGCACCGCTATTATTTCAGGTGCGGCCCTTATTAATGCGGTACTGCTTCAGCAAAAGAAGCTTGAGGATATTACGGTTGTCTTCTCCGGCGCGGGCGCGGCAGCAATCTCATGCGCACGCCACTATGTGCAGCTCGGCGTTAATCCCCAAAATATTATTCTTGTTGACAGCGCGGGTGTTGTGTATAAAGGCAGAAGAGAGAAAATGAATCGGTTCAAAGAGGAGTTCGCTGCAGAAACGACAAAACGCTCTCTGGCAGATGCATTGGAGGGTGCTGATGTTTTTGCAGGTTTGAGTATCGGAGGACTCGTCACCGGAGATATGGTCAGGAGTATGGCCGACAAACCGATTATTTTCGCCATGGCAAACCCGGAACCTGAAATTCACTATCATGAGGCACGGGAGGCTAATCCGGAATGTATAATGGCAACCGGCCGTTCCGATTACCCCAATCAGGTGAATAACGTGCTGGGTTTTCCGTTCATCTTCCGGGGGGCACTTGATATTCATGCTACAGATATCAACGATGCTATGAAAGTCGCCGCCACACACGCACTGGCAAGCTTAGCCCGCAAAGGAGATGCGCCGAGGCTGGTTCTCGATGCATATAATCTCGATTCACTTGAATTCGGTCCCGACTACATCATTCCCAAACCGCTCGATCCGAGAGTGCTTGTAGAAGAAAGTTTAGCCGTTGCACTGGCCGGTATGGAGAGTGGCGTGGCAAGAAAACCAATCACCGACGTCAACGGGTATAGAAAACACCTTGAAGAACTGGCAGAAAAAATCCAGAAGTATGAACCATGAAGACCATTATCTTTAAAGACATTGCACGGCATACAGCAGAATTATGTATAAAGGCCAATACTGAACTCCCCGGGGATGTTTTGTCATCGCTTGAGGCATCGTTACGCAAAGAAAAAAACGAGCTTGCCCGCTCAATTCTGGCAACCTGTATTAAAAATGCAGAAATTGCAAAAGAGGAAAAAACTGCACTCTGCCAGGACACCGGGTTTGCGGTTTTTTTTGTTGAAATCGGCGATAATGTCCGAATAGCGGGCGGGACCCTTTACGAATCGATTAATGAAGGTGTCGCAAAAGGATATGCCGACGGTTATCTGAGAAAATCTATTGTCAAAGATCCGCTGTATGACCGGATAAATACTTCGGATAACACCCCGGCCGTTATCCATATAGACCTGGTACCGGGCGATATGCTGAAAATAACGCTGGCTCCCAAGGGCGGCGGCTCAGAAAACATGAGCGCTCTTACCATGCTTAAACCATCAGACGGTGAACAGGGAGTTATTGATTTTGTAGTTAATACCGTAGTGAAAGCCGGCGCTAATCCATGTCCACCCTCCATTGTCGGTGTCGGCATTGGAGGAACCGTTGAAAAATGCGCACTCCTGTCGAAAAAAGCGCTTCTGAGACCTGTGGAAGAACCGAATCCAGACAAACGGTACGCAAGGCTGGAAGCAAAAATACTAAAGAAAATAAACAGCTCCGGAATTGGCCCGCAGGGCCTAGGCGGTGTCACAACGGCCTTAGCTGTCCATGTCGAGACATTCCCCTGTCATATTGCATCGCTGCCTGTGGCGGTAAATCTTAACTGTCATGCAGCAAGGCACGTGTCAGTCACCCTTTAAAGGAAACTTCTGATGAATACCATTACCCTTACCACGCCACTTACGGAACAAAAGGCACAGTCTCTAAGTGCCGGGGTTCATGTATTGCTTTCCGGCATACTGTATACCGCACGCGATGCCGCCCATAAGCGGCTCTGCTCTTTAATCAATGAAGGGAAAGAGCTGCCGATTACTCTGCAGGATCAGGTTCTCTACTATGTGGGTCCGACGCCGGCCAGGCCGGGAAAACCGATTGGCAGTGCAGGGCCGACAACAAGCTGTCGCATGGATGCGTACTCGCCCCTGCTTATGGAAAAAGCAGGTGTGCGCGGCATGATAGGCAAAGGTGACCGCAGCCGGCAGGTAATTGATGCCATGAAAAAATTCGGCTGTGTCTATTTTGCAGCCATAGGCGGCGCAGGAGCCTTGCTCGCGGAATGCATAACAAAAGCGGACATCGTCTGTTATGACGATTTAGGGCCGGAGGCAATTTACAAACTGGAAGTCGTGCAATTCCCGGTTATTGTTGCTATAGACACTCACGGCAATTCATGTTTTGCGAAAAGGTATTGTTGATTTCTTAGTTCGTATGCATGACAGTAGCGCCTGATATAACTATTTTACTTTGAAAAGGGTTTGTTGCCGCCCGCGATAGCGTGTGCCCGGATCAAATATCTTTATTACGGCAAACTCTTTTTTATGCTTTCTGATATTTTCAACATTTTCCGGAAACATTTCCGGGTCCCTTTCAAATCTTTCATACCCGGCTGATATTACATAATCACATCCTAGATTCCGCACGGAATCCGGCGTCATAAAAGCAAGCCCGCAAATACCAATATATATACTCTCAAACCTCTCCTCACTATAGTAAGGCGTATATTCTTCACGAGCGATAACACTGCCGCGGGGAAGATTTTCATTTATCCATTCCTCAACAAGGCACCTGATATCAGGTTTCCGGTAGAGCAAAATCTGCTGAATATCCTTAACAAGAGGAACGGTAACCAGAAATAGAAGCAACAGATACCGAATCCACAGTTTTGGTATACTGTCAAGGGCAATGCCGGCGCCAACAGCAAAAACAACACTGATCAATGCAATGTTCCGCACTGAGGTCAAACTGTACATACTGCAAAATAAAAACCATACCAACGGCACAATGCATAACACCGCCAGCTCTTCCTTTTTCCTTCGAAAGAACACTACCATTCCGACAATCGAACAAATAAAGACTAACGGCGTTATCCCTTCAAGAAAAAGGTACTGTAAATAAAATAAAAAAGCATTATCAAAACCATGTCCCGCATAACAGGAGCTGTAATGTCTATGTTCAAACAGTATATCCCCTATCCACTCCTGAAAGCTGAAAAGCAGCGCCGGCGTTGTAATAATAAACGTTACACCAACCAGTACAACCGACGATAAAAGGCGTATATCGATAAACTTATTTCCGTACTTCCTGTCGACAAAATATTTTGCAATTAAAAACGATAATGGAACAGGAAACATATATTTAGCGCCTAAAGCCAATCCCGCACACAGTGCAGCAAGGTACAGATGATTATCTTTATTCATTACCAGATATTTCATTGAATAGTAAATACTTGAGAGCGCGGCAACAACCAACAGTGCATTCGGAGCGACATTGACGGAGTACGTATACAAAATCGGCATCAGTGCCATTATTACCATGCTATAAAATCCCATCCTCCTTGAAAAGACAAGACAGCCGATCCGGTAAACCAGCCAGACCGCAGCAAGAGACAATAAGGCACTAGCGATTCTGCCCGCTGCAAAAAACATCCAATAGGGTGTTGAAGGAGAGGAGGTAACGCCAAGGAAATGAAGTGTATGATACACCACATGGGTAACACCTATAAGCGCCGCATTCAGGTAAAAACACAGTGAAGGGTAATGAAAAAAATGAGGATTCCACTGCCCTTTAAATATCCTGACGGCAATTGATATAATAAACGGTTCATCCGCATCAGGATACACGGGCAGTCCATGAAAAAGTCCGGGAAAACGTAAACATGCCGCAAATAAAATAATAGTAAATAAGATTACGTTTTCTTTAAAAAAAATCCCGGTTTCTTTTATTATACTCATAGAAATAACTTACATAAAAGTAACTTAATTATCACTGCTTGCTATCACTGTTTTGACCCTTCTATATTCACTTATGCCGTTTGATTATATACTCACCGGAAATCTGATTTTTTTTTACTCTGAGAATAGTACCCGTCTCCAGATTTCGAGGCAATCGGTACCTTCACGAGCCAGTAATGTACCGAACTTTTTATAATCATGTTCCAGTATCTCCGGCGCGGCTATGGATTTATCTTGCGCATCAATAGTACCAATAAGCAGCGCCCACTCCGGTTTAAATTTATCTATACAACGGTAATAATATTCCGGGTTCCAGCCATACCTTCTCAACCATGGTATTACCTCGGGGGAGAGCAATCCGACAGCATCGAGCACCCGAGGTTTGCAATAATATCCTATCACCCCGACATCGTAACATAAAATTGTCTCCGTCTCTTTCGCCTCAGTGTTTATAAGAGCCGCCACTTTTTTGTATCGTCCCTCTCGGCTTTCGATCATTCGCTTATATTTTTCCGGTAATTCCTGCAGTATGGGATTTACGGTCCATAAGGGGATCAGGAAAAAAAGGGCACCCCATAACCACCAGGATTTCCATCTGAAATATTCGTTCAACTTTGAAATACCATAAACAGCGGAGATTATCAGTACAGGCAACACCGGGAAATAGTACCAGGGATACGCTGAATCACTCGTACCCGTGACAAAGAAAAAGCCAATATACAAAACCGGCCATAAAAGGAGTGTCAGCGGTACTGTCGAACGACGCCCTTTAGTGTAACCCAAAACTGCAGCAGTAATAAGCAGCAGGTTTACAATAAGGATTATCCGTCTGCCGCCGAAAACCGGTCCTTTGAAAAAAAGACCGTTAATCCAGGCAATAACCGCTTCTGAAAAGCCAATATCCACAAACGATTTTTTCGCGGTAACCGAATGCGGCAATGGAGAACCATACGATAAACAATAAAAAAGAAAGAAAAGAAGAAACCCGAGACCTGCGGCAATTGCCGGTGAAAGAATCGCCCGGATTGTTCTGTGTTTATAAAGGCATATTATCAGTATGGAACAGGAAACAAGTATTCCTTCAGGCCGCACCAGCGGCGCAAAAAATGCGGCAGCCACGAGCCACCTGTTATTCGGGGAGGGCTGCAGCATCCCGTAAATACCGGTAAGCGCGACTGATGCATACAGCATGCTCTCCATACCTGAAGCACTGATTACAATAAATCCGAGACTGAATCCTACCGCCGACAGGATCAGCAGAATTAACGGCAAAGCAATTTTCAATGTGCGGGCGATTAGAAACAGAAGACTGAAAATGATCAAGTCGAATAAGACATTTACAAGATAGATAATGCCTTCAAAATGCGCAGTTCCCAAAATCCGGACGATTCCGGAGAGTAGTAAAGTAAAAAGAGGCGTACTCGTAGCATTTACCGGATTCCTTTGAGACATCACAACCTGACCGGTTTCTACGAAGGTACGGACATGGCTCATGGTTATATAGGCATCATCGAGCAGGAGCATGCCAAAGCGGAATTTGAGATAAAAAAAGCATCCGAGAAAGAGAACCACCCATACTGCCGACAAATAGAACTCCCATTTACGCGGCAATCTTTGTTTTCCGGTTTCAGATGATATATCGTTCACCCTTGTGTGACTCCCTTTTCATCTTTCTGCAGTATTTTGTTGTCAATCATATATTGTTCCACCAGTTATGCACTCACGCCATGGCCGTATTCGGTAAGATGCCAGATATCATACCTGCCCGGCTTATCCAGGATAAAAACATCCTCTTCCGGATACTTTTTTAACAAAGGAAGCAGATCCGGACAGGATATAGTATGTTCCCTGCAAAACCGTACCAGACTCTTCTGTGGGATAAACGGGTATCCATCGTCAAGCTGGTAGGCCAGGGGGAAAAGAACAACAATCAGAGTTGCCTGTTCCTTTGTTACCGCGTCGTTCAGCGTCATATAAATTGACGTCAACCACTGCCACTCCGGAGTGGACTCGTCGCCGAGCACATGAATACTGAGTGTATCTTCAACGGGATTCAAACCATACAGTATCGGTGAATCCAGTGAAATATGCATGGGAATGGTGGGTGGTTTTACCGGCTCGGAAACCCGTTTCAGTGCAGCTTTACCCCGCAGGATGATTTCCCAAAAAACAAGGCGGAGAAAAGTTGACAGAAACAGCAGACCGATATTTACAATTGGCTTTTTCATTTTTATATACTGCATTTACTTTACCGCCGGAATATTGTAATCAACCAGGAATTTATTGATTGACACCAATTACTCTAATTATACATATCACAGGGATAAGTGAAAAGAGATATATAGGATATTGGACAGGTTGTAAAAGAAACGTACGGACTGGACAGAACAAGTTGGTACAGCGTTCGGGTTATTAAACAGACGACTCTCTCAGTTAAAATGATATCAGCGAAAAGAATATATAAAAGAATATATATACAAATGATAACCTGATACTTACCCGAGCCTGAGACCGTACCGTATAATACAAAAAAGCGCGTTGAGTCCGTCTTTAATCGGCCGTATTTTCTTACCCTCATCAAAATCCCTTCCATGGTAAGAGATGCCGACTTCATACATTCGCGCTTTCAGACGTGCAAGTTTCTGGGTAACCTCTGCCTCAAAACCGAAACGATTCTCACGCAGACGGATTTTTTTAATAGTTTCAGTCCTGAAAACTTTATAGCATGTTTCCATATCAGACAGATTATAATTTGAAAAAAGATTCGATACAAATGTAAGAAATTTGTTTCCGAGATAATGGCGAAACAGGTGAATACGACGATACTCACTCGTTACAAAACGGGAACCATAAACAACATCGGCGTTTCCCATGAGAATCGGCTTCAACAACTTGCCGTATTCATCGGGATCATACTCCAGGTCCGCATCCTGAATAAGTACAATGTCACCCGTTACCTTTTCAAGTGCAGTACGGATTGCAGCGCCCTTGCCTCTGTTCTTTTTATGAGACAGGTAAAGGAGATCCGGATACCTCTTTTTCTGTTCTTCTGTGATACCGCCGTCAGTAGATCCGTCATCGACAATTATAATCTCACGTTCAAGGTTTTCGGGCAGTTGAGCGGCTTTAACGCGACGCAGCAATTCAAGAACAGTTTTACTTTCATTGTAAAGCGGAATAATTACAGTTAATTTCATCATTACCTTTCCAACGGATACTTTCACTGCCTTCCATTCGGACTGAAAATGTGCTCAAGAATATATGATGTATCACCTCTCCCGCCAAAGACTTCCCTGAAATTATCCGGGTATACCTCAACAGCTTCTTTCACTTTGTTCATATACGTTTCGTGCGGGCGGTGGTAGAAATCGGAAACAACAATATACTTAATAGTGTTCATATCAAGATAGGCCATAAACTCATTAACGGTTTCTGCACCGTGAACCGGTACGCAGTAAGGGCCCCGCCTGAGATATAGATATGAATGAGTCTGGCAGGCCACTGTAATCCCGGATTCCACATTTTTAACTATCCACTCAATACAATTCTGGAACCGGCTGTCACCATAGCGGGGCGGCATGGTAAAGTGCGGATTCGTCAGCGTTCGCAGTGCATTGTCACCGATAATTCCTGCCCAGAGAACGCATACTACCCCAACTGAGAAAAGTCTTCTTTTAACAATAATTGTGGAAATAGTATCCAGACCGGTATAAAGATAGAGGAATAGAAACGGAATTATCGGCACCACAAGGCGCACGTACAGCGGTCCGTAAATAAATAAAATCCCCATATAGCACAACACATACAATTGTATAAGTGTTATCCGCTTAAAGCTCCGCACATATCCCGTAATGACAATGCCCGTTACTACAGCCATTGCCAGCGCCTTGATTTTATTCATGTCATAAAGATCATAGGTGCTGCGGATTACTGCCTGTGGAATCAACGTAAGTCCATATCCGCAAAGGAATTTTACCGCTTTAGAGCCATATCGGATGATTATATCCATTGCAGTCACCCCATTGTCAACAGCTCCTCCGGCGATTACGGATCCAAAAAGCGGATGCAAGCCGAAAGCGGCTCGGAGGGATCCGACACGCAAGGGTGGAAAAAACAGTGAAACCACAACAAACAGGCACAACAACAATCCCGGCACAACAGCATACCACCGGGTATTTCGCTTTTCCCCGGCAAAGAAAAGCAGATAGATTGTCAATGCTGCCGGCAGGCTTACCCCCAGCAATCGTATTGAGCTGATATATACTGCAAAAACAGAAAGCAGGAGCACCCGCAGGATAGTCAGATTTCCTTTCCAGAAATACCATAGAAAGAAAAAAAACAGTGTGGTGGCAATATAAAAGGTCTCTGAATAGAGATACGAAGAGAGGAGATGAATACCCGAACTGAAGCATAAAGCAGAAAGTATTAACGCCGGTTTTACTATTTCCCGCTCTTCCTTATAAAGCATCAGTGCATACAGTGTAAAAGAGACATAGATCAGCAGAAAGAGGACAAACTTTAAAACATACCAGTGTGTACCGAAAATCCTGACAAACAGTGCAATAAACAGTGGAAATCCCGGCGGCCACCACAGAAAGTGATGCGATCCCGGAAGCGCCGGATCAATGAATCCCCTGCCCTGAGCAAAGGCAATCCCGAGCGACATATACCCGCAATTATCGCCGTACTGAAAAATCTCAAAGCTGAATGAGACGATAAGCACCAGCAATGCCGATAGTGCAGAAATAGATATAAAATACCAATGCATTTCCAGATTAGTTTTCATGCACGGGGGACCTTTACTCTATTACATGTCACACTTTATTCAACTCATTCAAAGAGTCGTATTCCGGACTCTGTACCGTCACGACTCAAGTTTATACAAAATTATGGTATCAAGCCGCCAGAGTGCTTTCAGCTTGAAATTCTTCTTGGGATCATGTAAAAGCTTCCAGAGACCGCTCTCATTCTCTTTTGTCAAGACATAGGAAATGTTGTATATGTCTATAAATTTCTCCAGCCACTCAACTGTTTTAAAGTTTATTGCATTCACGACTAACAGATCATGTAAAAAGTAATATTTCCATAAAAAAGTACTCAGAACCACTGCGGATTTCGGTACCCTTTTAACGGTTTCTTCAACAGCCTTACGGTTTAATCGGTCTTCATAGCATTCGTTTCCCCTTCCCGACAGATAAAATTCCAGAGGATAGACCACGGTACAGAGTGCAAGACAAAGCTGTGCAATCACTAAAGAGTATCGTACAGCAGTTTTTTTCACGTTTTCCCGGATAAAAGCAATTCCTACTCCGGCCAGACAGTAGATAAAAACATAATACACCATTATATACCGAGCAACCCACGAGTTATAAGCGATATAAGCCATGAAAGGGAGGTAAAATAAGGAAAACCAGAGTATTGGTTTATATAGTTCTTTTTTACCCCGTAACGCGAAACCACCTGCTATACAAAGAGGCAATAGTGCCAGGCTGAGGTTATGATCAAACCAGGGAAACATTTTTATCATCTCAAGCAGCCCAAGAAAAGGACGTGCAACGAATACATGAAAGACACCAAATTGTGACAGATATTTCGATAACGATGGTATACCCAGATAAACATCGAAATGATTTTTAAAACTCTCCATATACAGGGTAAACTTTGAAACCTGAAAAAGAGGAGAGCCGAAGGCAAGGTAATTACGTATCATCCAGGGCAACGCTAATACTAACGAAATTAGAGAAAAAATGATACTTTTTCTCACAACACCTTTTTCACTACGTAATTTCCACCAGGCGTAGACAAACACCGGAATCAAAAATATCGCCGTCGTCTTTAATAGAAACAGCAGGCCAAACGCGATTCCACTTAACACCACATTTCTTATTGATTTAAATATACGGTCGGCCCTGTTTACAAAAACGAAGAAACCAAGCGCGACGAGCATATCCGGATAAATATGGGCGGAATACACAATCAGAAAGGGACTGGCGGTGAAAAAGAGCAGGGTGCTGATTGTGGCAACCGGCCCGAAGGCATTATGCATTCCTACAGCAATAATAACCATGAAAATTCCACATATACACAGGTTAAGAACCTGTCCGGCACGGAAGGTATCTGATATAACCGGACGAAACAGCGCTATCAGTATCGGATACAGAGGTGATCGGTTGTCCTCCGGATGCGGCAGTTTCCGTTCAAAGTACAGATCATGCTCGATAACTTTACTGGTCATAAACTCTTTACCCGGAAACTGAACTGCCAGGCGAAGCCAGGCACCTTCATCACCTTCGGCAATACAATGTTTAATCGCAACATTACATCGTATCAGAAGGGCAAAGAGTATAATTGCGCAGATAAAGCACCAGTAGCAGAACGGAGTTCGAAACTGCCGGAACAACGCTTCTCCCCTGATATTTATCCTTGCATATTTCATATCAGTATTAAATTACTGTCTGTTAAGACATACTCCTTGTTGTACTGAATTAATACAGTTTTATTTTACGCACGGCGAAAAGCAACATCCTCAGAAGAATAAAACCGTGGCGCCACCGGGAAATATTTGTTGTGCCGTGCTCCCGTTCACGATAGATTATCGGCAGTTCTACGATTTTTAATCCAAGGCGCGAAGCGCCAAACAGGAGATCAAAATCACCAAAGGGATCAAATTCTCCGAAGAATGATCGGTTCTGCGCAAGTTTCAAGTAATTCTTCCTTGAAAGGACTTTCGTTCCGCAGAGAGTATCTTTAAATCTCTGGCCGAGAACATATGAAAAAGCAAGGGCGAAGAATTTATTGCCGATCATATTCATAAACCGCATGGCACGCTTTTCCATGGGATACACCAGCCTGCTGCCGTTGATGAATTCTCCGCCGTCACTGACAAGTGCCTCATAGAACTTCGGCAATTCTTCGGGTGCCACTGTCATATCCGCATCGAGAATCATAAGGACATCTTTTGTAGCAATCGAGAATCCTTTCCGGACAGCATCACCTTTTCCTTTTCCCTCCTGCTGTGCCACAACAATTTGACGTTCACTCCCGAATCGCTCCTGCACCTCTTTTATCTTCTCCCAGGTACCGTCCTTTGAGTTTCCTTCAACAAATATCAACTCATCATCATCGCTAATCCGCGGCAAACGCTGTACGATTTTTTTAATATTCAATTCTTCATTCCTTGCAGGGACTATTACTGAAACGGACGGTCTCTTTTTATACCTATCTTTAAAAAGAGGTCGAACCACAGCGATATGAAACATATTGAATGAGTTAAAGAATGGCAAATGAGATAGATACGTATTAATAAAATTACTCAGTACCGGCAGCCAAACGGGAATTAAACACCGGCTTTGCCTGCTGACCAGTTGAAAATTTGCCAGCAGAAGAAAATTTTCGATATCTTCATGGGCAATCCAGTTTTTCTCGGGAGTTTTTCTGCGGATTCCCAGAAAGGATGCCAAGGCAAGTAACGGCTTCCATAAACTGCTGTAGTAGGTCATAAGAACCCGTGTCTCAGGTATACACAGGCTATGCACCGCCTTAAGAAACGATTGCACATCCCGCTCATAATGAATGTTTCCGTTCAGTATAATATAATCGGGATTCTCTATCGATGAATTCACGGAAGCCGGTTCTCCGACCGGTGTGTTTTTATTTTCCACTGAAAGATTGCAAATACCCTTCTTTTGTGCCGATAAGTTTTTATATACAAAATCATCGGAAGGATTTACCTCTATAAATGTATCAGCCGGCCTGACATAGAACGAAAAATATCTTACCAGCAGTCTGTAGAAATATTTTTTCATCTCATCCTTTACCTGTAATCCTGAGAATACCTGAATTTCAATATGCCCAGGGGAATCAACGTTTTCTTTATACTAAATTATACATAACAGTGATGAATGTGCAAAGAGATAAATATTACGATATACTATTTATTGATAGTTGTATTAATGCGGATAACCTGTCGGGGTAAAAATGTTAATGCCATATTTTCCTTTCGTATCTATATCCATTGACTTATTCCGGTTCAAAGCCATATAATAAATACAAATACGGATGATCCGGGTCGGACGGCTAAAGGTTTACTGCGCAGCAAATTGAAGTGAATAAAACAATACTCTGTAAAATGTTCCATAATCGGTAAAAAAAAGTAATCCGGGAATCGGAGTATTTAGGAATCCGTATTAATATTTTTAAAGAACAGCCAATTAAGACCTTCTGTATCTACTATTATGAAAAACAATATTGAAATACAAACTATCTGCAAGGATGTGCTTACATACGCCAACGCGAATCATTATTCCGGTTATAATAAATTTGACGGACTCACCAGCCCTCTTACAAAACTATTAAGCTTTAACAATAAATGGGGGCGCCTGTTCTGGAGTCAGGTGGTTATGCGCTCACCTTTCAATATTCGTCCGTTACTGGGGATAAAAAAATCACGAAATCCCAAAGGCATTGCTCTTTTTGCGTGGGCATATCTCAATATGTTTGAGACTACGGAAAATGAGGAATTCCTGGAAAACGCAAAAGCATTACTTGACTGGTTGATGAGCAATCAATCACCCGGGTTCGACAACCCATGTTGGGGATATCAATATCCATGGCAGGATATCGGATTCTACGCGCCGGCTAATTATCCAAATCGCATAGTGACCTTTTTTGTCTGTAGAGCCTTTTTAAAGGGATACGCAATTACAAGTAACCCCGTCTATCTGGAGATTGTCAGGAAATCAACAAACTTTATTATCAATACACCAAAGATACTGTTTGAATCTGATACTATGAAATGTTTAAGTTATGTACCGAGCGACAAAATAAACTGGGTTGTTATGGATGTGAACGCTTTGAGTTCTGTTATTCTGGCACTTGTTGCAAAGGAGACTGATGATAATTTCCTGAAAAACGAAGCCAAAAAGCTCATTCATTACGTGGTGGATAAACAGACAGAGTACGGCGCGTGGTATTATTCGCATCCTCCCAAAGCCTCGCACATCAAACACGATAATTACCATACCGGTTATATCGTTGATGCTCTACAGGATTATATGGAGGCAACCGGTGACCTGGAATATGAAGAGGTGCATGAAAGAGGATTGCGGTTTTACGCCGACAATCTTTTCTTAAAAAACGGAGCGCCGAAATGGATGAGTGATAAAGAGTACCCCTTTGATATTCATGGCGCTGCACAGGGAATAATAACCTTTTCCCGGCACCCCGCGTACCATGACCTTGCTGAAAAAATTCTGAGCTGGACAATCGATAATTTGTATAATCCGGTTGGTTATTTTTATTACCAGAAGCGTAAATGGTATACGAAAAAGTTTACATTAATGCGATGGTGTAACGCGTGGATGGCGCTTGCTTTAACAAATCGGGTAATAAGCCGTAAATAAGGTACCTATGAGAATTATTGCTATTGCGGGAATGATTGATGCAAAACTTGAGTCAAAGATTCTTCCCCTTCAGGAATTGTCCTCAGTGTCACGTATCTATCTGGTTAGAAGAAAAAAGTATTGCGGGAAAAAAATATTCTGTTATTCACCTCCTTTCAAAAATATTTTCACGGCTGAAATTTATCGATTTATTACACTTTTTTATCTATGCCTTTTCCGAAGGCCTGATATGATAATTGCGTTCGGAACAGTTATGCACGGGATCTATGCCTATATTGCATCAAAAATATTTAACCTGTTCTGTGTGCAACTGGTGTTAGGGAAAAACGATCTCGGTACAAGCATAAAAAAAAGGCATTTCGCTCAACCAATATTATTCCATGTAATTAAATCGGGAGATGCCATCATTGTTCGCGGTGAAAATACAAGAAATATATTGACAAATGGAGGTATTCCGGGAAGCAAAATAGGTATTATACCCAATCTCTTCGATTTTTCCTTATTCAAAAAAGATGAGACAATAGAAAAAAAATATGACCTGGTATACACTGGTATACTTGAAGAATATAAAAGAATCGATCTGCTCTTGCATATTGTAGCCCTCTTGAAAAAGGATAATCCTGACATCTCTCTGGCTGTTGCGGGGGACGGCTCACAAAAGAACTCTATTCTGAAATTGATTATTAAACTCGAACTTCAGGAGAATGTGTTTCTTTTAGGGACACTATCACAAAAAAATATCTCCCTGGTATTAAACCAGTCAAAAATATTTGTAATGACTTCTCAGGGTGAAGGCCTGCCAATGGCAATGCTTGAAGCAATGAGCTGCGGGCTCCCTGTTTTAGTTCCTGATGATGCTGATATACCAACGCACATAATGAATGGGGAAAACGGTTACTTAATAAAAATCGGCGACATTCACGGGTATACGGAGAAAATTAATTTACTATTGCAGGATTCATCTTTATATCATAGAATCAGTCTGACGGCAGTTAATGCAATGCGTTTAAAGGAAAAAGAATATTCACTTGAAAATTTGAAAAATGCATGGCAGGAAGTATTGGCATTATCCTGTAAGGATTAATAACAGTGTGTGGAATTTGCGGCTATATAAATAATAATAATCTCGGGGCAAAACGGAACAACATCCTCGAGCAGATGACCGGCACATTAATACACCGCGGCCCCGACGAGGACGGCCTTTATGTTGATAAAACAGCAGCACTTGGCATGCGTCGGCTTAAAATAATCGATCTTTCAACCGGGAGCCAGCCGATATTCAATGAAGATAAAAGCATTGTTACTGTCTTTAACGGGGAAATTTATAACTACCGGGATATCCGTAAAGATCTCGAGAAATCCGGCCATTCATTTTATACAAATACCGACACCGAAGTTATTGTACACGCATATGAAGCATACGGAGAAGAATGTGTAAATAAATTCAATGGAATGTTCGCTATTGCTCTCTGGGATATAAAAGCTCAGAAACTGATACTTTTTCGCGATCGCCTTGGAATAAAACCACTCTATTATTGCCAAATTAAAAATGACCTGATTTTTGGTTCAGAGATCAAGGCCATCCTCAAATATCCGGGTTTAAAAGCAGACATTGATAATGAAATGGCTGCAGCATACTTCGCTTTACGTTATGTACCTGCTCCCTGGTCAATTTACAAGCAGATTCAAAAAGTATTGCCGGGAACAATGCTTATTTGGAAGAATGGAGACATAAAACAGAAAAAATACTGGCGTATTTCATTCACCGGTAAAAACTATTATCCTTTCGAGAAAGCAGTCGAAAAATTCGAAGAACTCTTTTCTCAATCCGTTCAACGGCGAATGGTCAGTGATGTCCCGCTTGGCGGATTTTTAAGCGGCGGGATAGATTCATCGCTTGTTGCACGGGAGATGCGGTTGCACAGTACTAATGTCAATACCTTTAATGTAAAATTCGGCCCGGGCTATTTTGATGAAACCGCCTATGCGATAATGGCTGCAAAGGCAATCGGCACTAATCATGAAGTGCTGAACCTGGGGATGAATCTGGAAGAGATTTTACCGAAAATCGCATATTATTTTGACGAGCCTTTCGCTGACCCTGCAGCCTTACCGGCATTCGGCATGTCCCAAAAAGCAAGGGAAAAAGTAACCGTCGTGCTCACCGGTGACGGCGGTGATGAAGTATTCGGCGGCTATGAGCGTTACATTTCCGAGCTCTGGGCACAGAAAGTAAGACTCCTTCCAGCATATCTCAGAAACGGTATCATTAAAAAAGCTCTGGATATTCTCAGGCTGTCAGGTTTAGCACGGAACAGGACAAGACATCTGCTGGAACGCTCTCTCCTGAAAATGGAACGATTGAATCTTCAGCCCGACCAGCGATATATACAGCATTTTTACACCTTTACCTGGGCTGAACAACAAAAATTGTGGCACAAAGACGCATTGCCTGAAAATGACAGGGTAAAAGATTATTTTACTCAAACACTGAACGAAGGGGGCTCAGATTTTCTTAACAAGCGTTTCTTTCTAGATTTGAACACCTGGCTTCCCGATCAGATGCTGGTAAAAATAGACCGGATGACTATGGCCCATGGTCTTGAAGCACGGGTTCCTTTTCTTGATCATGAACTGGTGGAATTTGCCTGCGGATTACCGAGTCAGTATAAAACAGGTTTTTTTGTATTAAAAAAGCTGCTTCGGCATGCAGCCGCAGGTGTCCTGCCGGAGAAGATAACGAAAAGGCCGAAACATGGTTTTGCCGTACCTTTGGACAATCTTCTTCGTACGACTTGGAAAGAAATTTTTCACAATACCATGAACACCTGTCAATCAAAGAATAATAATTTATTTAATTTTCGATATGTCAATATCATATTTCAGGAGCACTTAAAAGGATACTACAATCATGGAGATAAACTATACTCATTATTAATGTGGTTTTTTAGCAATTGTTGTTTACATTATGAAGCGTAAAATGCTTGAATATATCTGTTGTCCTGAATGCAGAGGGGAACTCGAGCTCCTGGAAAAAGAACTCGAACTCTCAGGATCGAACAGTGACATTGTCAATGGTTTACTTACCTGCGGCAGATGCGGCCTGTTTCCAATTATAAACGCTATTCCCAGGCTCCTACCTAAAAAATATCTCCCTGACTACTTATTCGCATTTTATCCTGAATGGCTGGAAAAATGCAAATTGAATAATTATACTGTTAACAAATCAAGTGAAGAAATTAACACGGTAAAAACACTACTCAGTTTTTCGTTTGAGTGGAGCACCTACAACACCAATTACGATTTCTGGCAGAAAGAATTCAATATATTTACCCGGCCGTGGAATAATAAACAATTTACCGGCAAAGTAATAGCGGATTTTGGTTGCGGTATGGGGCGATATACTTCAGTGGCATGCAGACGAGGCGGTGAAATTATAGCTATGGATTTAAGTAATGCTATAGAAAGCGCCTATAATAATTGTAAAGAATTTAATAATTTCCATGCTGTTCAGGGAGATATATGTAACCCACCGGTAAAAGAAAAAATACTGGACATGTATTATAGTCTGGGCGTTTTACACCACATTCCACAGGGTGCACAGTACGGTTTAAAAAGCCTTCTACCGCTGCTTAAGTTTAAAGGAGAAATGCTCGTGTGGCTTTATGGAACAACAAGAGGTGATAAAAGATTCCATCCGGGAAAATTAGGCAGGTCATTAATTAAAAAATTACCTCTAAAACTAATAAATGTTTTCAGCTGGATGTATGCGATACTTGTTTATCTGTTCTTTAAAATACCCGCGCATCTTCTCACTGTGGTTGGTTTATCAAAGATAGCCGGAAAAATACCATTTCCCACATGGAGAAAATATTCGTTAAAAGCAATCGCCTGTAACGTATTTGACATTTATGCAACACCGGTTGAGTATGGCTACAATAAGGAAGAAATTGAACAGATGATGAAGGAGGCCGGATATTGTAATATTAAAGTTGAAGCTGTTGATACTTCTTTCAGAGAACGGGCAAGCTGGATTGGTATAGGAAACCGACAACCTATATGAAAAAACTGAACATTAGAAGGTAAACATGATAATAGAATCCAATAAAAAGATTGTTAATCGCCAAATAATAGAGAATTACCTGCCATCATTCTCATTAAATGGTAGAAAACGTATTGTTTTAATTGAGACACCTTCCTCAATTCGTCCAATTGCTCGAAATATTTTTTATAGGCCAAATGCATCTAAATACAGAATAGGCCACGATATTGTGCCTAATATAACTAGCCCTCCTTATGATGTAGCGCTTCTTGCTACTTATCTATTGTCTATGGAATATGACGCGGTAGTATTAGATGCAAATGCAATTCCTTTTTCTCTAGAGGAAATTACTTCGTGGATTTTAAAGACACGACCAGATTTTGTAATAATTCATGCATCAGATAATACGTTTTTAGAGGATCTTGCTTTAACAGCTTTTATTGAAGGTATTGGGATTCCTTGTATTTATTGGGATGAGATTTTGGCACCATATAGAATTCCCTTTATTAGAGATAATTTTCGTTTTGTCAAAAGGATATTAGGTGAAGAACCGGAACTTAATATTACAAAATTGCTCCAATCTGAAAATAATCATGGATTAATCTGTCTTAATGGCGGCTCTGGAATTGATTTAAATTCTCTCCCAACAATCAATTTTAATCTTTTACCTATGGGCCGATACACAAAGTGGGGTAAAAGATTCTGGCAAACATTTCTGATGCGTGGATGTGCGTGGGGAAAATGCACATATTGTCTTCAAGCGCGTGAAAGTCGGCAAAAAAATTACAGGGTAAGAAATATTGAACACCTTGGTAAGGAATTGAATCTAGCTATTAATAATTATGGGGTTGAACACGTTTCTTTTCTTTCTTATGAAATAAATCCTAGCTTGCATTACTTCGAACAATTGATTGCTCTAATGTCCTCATATAAAGCAGTAACATGGGAGGGATTTATTAGGGCCGATCATTTCAATCCTCAAATGATATCTAAGGCAAGAAAGTCAGGTTGTGTTGAATTGTATATAGGAGTAGAAAATGTTAATTCATCAATAATAAAAGGAACAAAAAAAGATATTGTATTGAATAATGTAAAAAAACTGTTCCATCTCTGCAACAGAGCTGGTATAAGAGCCACTGCCATGGTGGTAATTGGTACACCTGAGGAAACCGAAGATACAATAAAAGAGACTATTAAATTTCTTAAAACGGTTAATCCGTGGGCTGTGGTACCTGCATAT
This sequence comes from uncultured Fibrobacterota bacterium, assembly GCA_964543525.1. Lineage (GTDB taxonomy): Bacteria > Fibrobacterota > Chitinivibrionia > Chitinivibrionales > JANQEN01 > CBDVBE01. The sequence goes on from CAZIYW010000001.1 coordinate 50,678, forward strand.
TTAAGAGTTTTTCCTGGTACACCTATTGAGAAAATAATAAACAAAGATAAAATCGAATATGATTATCTCCAAGAACTAATTGAAACCAAAGGGCGTGAAACCGGAGTTGAGCCTGGATTTATAAATAATAATATTCCACGAGAAAAATTACAGCATCTCTATTTCCAGTTAAAAGGTATTGGGAAAAATAAATTACAATGGTATTTAGCCTATATTAACGGATTTTTTCGACAAAAGCGCCTCATTGAAGAAGTACTAGTAAGACTATTAAAACTCACAGGTAAAGTATAGGAAAAATGAATAAGAGACTTAATATACTTTTATGTCAGATAGTTGATGCCGATCCGGAAAAAGGTATAGCACAGATACCTTACGCAGAATTATTGTGTAATGCATTATCAGAGGCTGGAAACAATGTACAGCTACTAATCCGAAAAGGAACCAAAAAAAGATTTACTTTAATCAACAATAACACAGAAATTATTGAAGCCGATATTCCAAATTTCCGCTTCTTTAATATTGGAATAATCATAAAATATTTTCAATTGTTGTTTTTTATCAAGCAGATACTAAATGAAAAAAAAATCGATATATTTCATTTAGTGAATTCTCATCCAAGTTTTCTATTTTGGGGATGTGCAGTTCCTTCATCAAAGTTTGCCATGACAATGCATAATGCTAAATTCAGATTTGGAGAAGGAGTATCAATAGCCAATTGCATTATTGAACATTATCAAGCTTTTAAAGCCGCACGGATTTTTACAGGTGGTATACAGGAAAAAGAAACAGCGCATAACAGGTTTAAAATAACAGTACCGAATATCTCAAAAAAGCTTGTGGTAAGCCATATGGGTGCTTTCGATTATTTTTCAAATGATAATAGCAATGTTACCCTTGAAAAAAACACTTCCCCGCCTACAGCCGCTTTTTTTGGAAGAATTGTCCCATATAAGGGACTCAAATACTTAAAAGAAGCATGGAAAATGGTTAAGCATAAAATCCCCAATGCAAAATTGATCATAATTGGTCCGGGTAATGATGGTGGACTACAGTTGGAAAGGATGGATGGAATTGAATTTCATAACAGGTATGTACCAGATGATGAAGCCGCTCGATTACTAAGTCAAGTTGATGTTTTCGTCTTACCGTATGTTCAGGGATCACAAACCACAGTAATTAGTATCGCTCATTCATTGAGCAAACCAGTAATTTGTTCTGATGTAGGTTCATTCGCAGAATTACTTGGAAATGGAGGTACTCTCGTTCCTCCATGTGACGCCAAAGCACTATATAATGCTTTAGTTGCTTATTTACAGGACAGAAAACTTGCAGAACGTATCGGCAAGAAAGGGAAAGAATATACGGAAAAGAATTTTTCCTGGAATCGCATTGCTCAAATTCATAATAATGTATACAATGAAATAGTAAGTATCAACAACAAATCCTTCAAATAAGGAAATTTTAATAACTATACCAAAACCAAGGCAGATATTAAAATGTATTCGATAAAAATTTTTTCCAGATTAAAAAGAGCTTTTCTTTTTCACTCTTTTCCTGAAGCACTTAGGCCATACAGAGCTTCTTTATTACTTACAAAAAAATGTAACCTTAAATGTTTGATGTGCAGTTTTGCCGATCCTGATTATTATAAAAACAGAAACGATCTATCAACCGATGAATGGATTACAATAATTGATCAGCTCTACGCATTTGGAATAAAAGATTTAAACTTCCAAGGCGGTGAGTGTTTATTACGGACGGATATTGATGAATTAATTTCGTACGCAAAAAATAATTTGCATGCTTTTACTACACTAACAACTAACGGCATATTATTAAAAAAGAAAAAAAAGGTACTGGAGAACATAGATCGTCTTATTGTCTCAATTGATTCATTATTACCAGAAACACATGATATGATAAGAGGCAGGACCGGTCTTTTGGATATGGTTTTAGAAAATATTTCTGAAATTAAAGATATCCCCGGCAGAATTAATATAGCATCAATTATACATAAATTAAATCTTGATAATCTGGATTTATTAATGGACTATGCTGTAAAAAACGGTTTCGAAATCAGTTTTACTCCCATTGCGGAAGATACAGTAGAAAACTCTGCCCGTTATGTAGAAAATCTAAACCCATATTCAGACGGTTCAAATACTATCCAGGAAATAAAATTGAAGAGACTATTAAGGAGGCGTTATTCGCCAACCAATTTTAAAAGGGTTCAGTTTATTCTAGATCGTGGAAACAAAATTAAGAATCAACAATTAACTAACATTACAGTAAGACCTTGTAATGCAATGAATAATTTCTTACTAGTTATGTTCGACGGGCTTGTTTATCCTTGTTGTGGCAATATGCCGCAGACAGGCGATTTAAAAAAGGACAACATTAATACCCTTTGGAACTCTGATTCTTACAGAAAATTACGGAGAGCATCAAGAAAAGGAGATCATCCCATCTGTCGAAAATGCATGCACATTGAAACAGAATACCTATTTCCGGAAATATTTGAAGAGTTAATTGCCCGGCTTACGGGATGCAAAGGTATCTAATGCTGGTTTTATTATTTCTTTAAGAAAAACCCTTTTAAATAATCTATTTCCTGTTTTCGTATACCTCCTGTTATCAAATAAAACGTCAATAATAATAACACTCCTAAAATACCGAGGATATAATGATTTATCTTATCAGTTCCATAAATAACGAGTGAATAAACACCAATAATCAATATTATATTTTTTAAATATTTCCTCCAATTGAAAGATACTTTTAAATTTTTCCACCTGAAATATGCCGACATTATAAATATTATACTATACGAAACCAATGTTGCCGATGCTGCACCTGAAAGACTAAATACTGGTATTAAGATATAATTTAAAATAACGTTTGAAGCTAAATATGCAATTACAAGATAGAAATTAATATACGACTTACCAACGCATAAACTCTCGCTCCCATTTAATCCACTGATAGAACCGGCAACAATCATAAATACGACAAATATTTTCAAAGGAATGATTCCATTTATAAATTCTTCACGTCCGGGATATAATAGTTGTGGAATCTCCCAGGCAAGTGAAAAAATCAAAACTCCAATAAGCGAATATAGTATTTGACTGTAATTAATTGAGATATCAATAAATTCCTGTAGTCGATTATCTTTTGAATAAAACAATTTTGTAACAAATGGTATATTCACTTTCTGCATCGCAGCTGTCAGCATTGAAGTACCTTCGTGAATAAAAAGCACAAATGAATATACACCAATGGCAGCCGTATCAATAAAAAAACCTATCATAATTATATCAATGCGGGTACCTATCCGAGACATAACAGAAGAAAATGAAATTGGGAAACCTAAAATGAATAAACTTTTTGAATACTTAGCAAACTCTTTCCAATTATCCAATAAAATCAAACTCGGCTTGGTCTTAATGATTCCAATGACTAAAAAAATGAACTCACTTAATAGTAAAGAACAAGGAACAACAGCCACATTGTACTTGTATAACAATAAAAAAAGAGTTAAACAAATAAATAAGATACTTCTTCCTGTTTCGATAAGTGACCGCGCCCGTAAATCTTGATTTCCATTTAAATAACCCAAAACAGGTTTATTAAGAATTGCAATACTACAAGCTAGGCTGAAATAACGAAGAAGATATTTATAGTTTATATTTCTGAAATATTTTATCGCTATTGTTTCTGAAAGTAAATATAAAATGATAAACGAAATAATACTAAAAACTAATGCCATAGTTATGGCCGTATTGAATATCATCCTCCTTCTTGTCCTGCTATCGTAGTACTCCGCGACTAATTTCGTAACTGCTGGATCCAAGCCAAATGAAAATAGCGTAAGTGGCAAATTATGATATAATAAATATGAAAGCATAATTATTCCAAGATCTGAAACACCGGAAATATTTCCGACAAGTAGATTTAAAATAAACGCAGATAATCCAAGAGAGAAGATTCCAATAGAAGACCAGATTATATCTTTTACATATTTTTTTTTAAGTTCAGCCATTTGTTATTCTATTTTAAAAGAGTTGTAACAATCCTCATAATACTCATGTCAAAGTGCGATACCCACACCAATTACTACAAAACACCGGATACTTCTGCTCCAACATCATTTTACGCCACTTCTTTACTTTCGGTCCATTCCATGCCCTTTTAAAACCCATCTCAAATACATTATCCAGGTTTTGATTTCGATAGGTACAGCACGGATTAATAAATCCCTTATTATTAACAGCTATAAGAGTGGTCATAAGTGCATTGCATATTCCTTTGACTTTTTTTTCAAAGAAACCATCAGGATAATACCCAATGTATTCAAGGTTTGTCCTCAGTCCAAACTTTCGACACTTTTGAATAATAATTTCTTTAAACCTCTCAAACTGCTCCTGCAATGGTTTAATCGGAATTCCTGCTTCTTCATTTAATTCAAAGCCTCTTACCAGTTGAAAATAGAGCTGGGTGCAGGTTTTAAATCGCTGAGAATATTCCGGTAATTGCTCTAACGAATCTATTGTTGAACTGCTGATAACCGACCATATGTTGACCGGGATGCCGGTGATCTCACAGAACTGAATGACATTCTCTTCGATTCTGATTAAATCTGTTTTACGTATTTTATTGAAAATGTCAGAATCCGGACTGTCTATTGAAACGTTAAGCTGTGTTAATCCTGCATCCTTTATCTTACGGGCGATTTCTTTTGTAAGAAGCACTCCATTGGTAGTTATTCTTACCTGAGGAATATATTTTTTCGCTTCTCTTATTACTTCGAACAGATGCGGATACAATAATGGCTCCCCAATATTATAAAGTAACAAAACCTGTGCACCCTTCAACCCGGGAAGAATTTTTAACGCAGATTCCAGCGGCATATCATCTTTATTGGCTGCTCTGAAATCCGGATCACATTGTTGACACCAGGGGCATCGCAGATTGCACCGTGCGGTCAGCTCTATCAAAATGTGACTGGGGAAATTGTAACAATATGTTGATGCATATTTACCGAGCAGTTTTATTTCCAGCATTTTTATGAGCGTCAGGAAATTCCTATCCGCCAGTCGCAACTGGAGGCCTGATACTTTTGTAAATATTGAATGAAAAATATTCATGTTTTTTTCTGTCCTAGCAATTTAAATCCAGCCTCGAATCTATAGGTATCTTCATACAGATACTCGAGCGCCCTTTGATATTTCGATTTATCTCTTCTTCGGTAATAGAGAGAAATTGTTTTTATACCAACTCGTCTGAGCCTTAAAATTCCCCGTACAATCAAACCGAATAACCTTGCTAATCCCGGAATAGGAATTAGGTGCCGTAAGCATGCTTCAGAACAGGAAAAACCGAGCGGTGCAATTTTTAATACAGTAAAACCGCTCTTCTCAAGGAGATTATGCGCCCCTAAATGGCTGAAATGATAGTATGAATGAGCGTGATACGGTTCTAAAAATGAAAGAGAACAAGCAAGGATACCGCCCGGTTTTAATACCCGATATATCTCACTGCATCCCTGCCACGGATCCTGTAAATGCTCAAATACCGACATTGATGTAGCCAGCTCAAAACAGTCATCTTTGAAAGGTAGCAGGCAACCATCCCCGATTATTGCTGTAGAATCTCCACGAATAATATCATAACCGGTAACAGTATATCCTATATTTTTTAAAAAGGTACCGGAATACGAGCCGCATCCTATATCAAGAGCTTTTGCTCCCTCATTCTGTGCCCTGGGAATTATATCTTTATAGTTGAAATATTCCCATGTAGATTTATCAGGACTGCATATTCTGGACATTTCTTAAAAATCCTAACGTATGATTATAAACACCTTAAGTACCAACTTATTCTACAATTACAAAAAATATTACACATATTATTATATCATTCCGGTAAATTACCATTTCTTATGAATACCTCTTCCCAAACATGATACCCGACAATCTTCCACAATAAAAAATAGTGCCACCGTAAACTGCTTTTCGGTTTTGAATCTATAATCTTTTTTATATACGGATAATTAAACACCCCGCTCTCTTCGACTCTCTCCCTGGACAGATAGTTCGATGCAAAGCTGCCCAGGTCTTTTTTAAACTGATATACCGGATTAAAAGTGAAACCGTGTTTCTTCTTGCTCATAATTTGCGTCGGCAGCATATCCCGTATCATGGAGCGCAGTACTTTTTTACGGTTACCGGATCGAATTTTATAGGGTAACGGCAGCGAATGGACAAATTCAACAACCTGTTTATCGAGAAACGGCACGCGCACTTCAAGGCCGTGTGCCATGGACATCCTGTCTTCATTGGAAAGGAAATCATCCACCATTTTATTTGCCAGCTCGAATTGCATAACCGATTCGGTAAAGGAATTACTGTCGGGAAAGACTGTGAGAAAGTTGTTTCGGACCATATTGGCCGTGCGGCCGATTAAATCCTTTTTGTAAATGCTGTTTCGCAAGTGTCTGTCATGATCCCAGCAGTTTCGCAACAGAAGATACATATCAAGAGGGTGGGACAGTCGTTTGATAATATCCGCGCCTCGGCGAAGGTTGTCGAAATTCATTGACGGAAACAGCGACAGCAGGAATCGCAATGCAGCACCGGAAAGAGAAAATAGCCGCCGCGCACCCGGCTTTCGTAAAAGATCAAGATACAGCGCCAATGCATAAATATCATACCCGCCGAACAGCTCATCTCCCCCCAACCCGGAGAGCATGACTTTCTGGTACTTACTGGCTTCACGGGCAATAAGGTATCCCTGAAGGCAGTTTACTTTCGGCTCTTCCATGTAATATATCGTTTTACGGAAATGGTTCAGCGGGTTTTCTTCAATATACAGGTCACAGTGGTTGGTATTAAATTTCTCAGCCACCATCCACGCGTCCTTGTTTTCATCAGTTGGTTCATTAAAACCAAGGCATAGGGAATTAAGTTTATTTCCATGATAACCCGAGGCAAGCGCAACGAGTGTTGACGAATCAATACCACCTGAAAGATAGATACCGACATCAACATCGGCGATAAGCTGACTTTGCACCGATTGAGTAAGCAGCTTTTGAAGATGTTTTTCCGCTTCTGCATAGCTGATATTGCTTTTACCCTGCGGTAGAGAGTAATATTGATATATACCGCCATACCACTCACCTGCTCGAATTGTTTCTATACGGGTGTGGCCAGTATCAGTTTTGCCGGGCATCTTATTTTTAAAGAGACAGATATAGCACCCCGGCGGAACCTTTTTCACTTCTTTGAAAAGAGTATTGGGTGACGGCGGGAAACGAATATTCATAAAGGCATGCCAGGCATTCATATCCGGTTCAGGTTTCCATTCCGGGATTGCATAGAAAGCTTTTACTTCAGATGAGAAATAGAGCGCATTCTTAACCGTAGTATATACCAACGGTTTAATACCGAACTGATCGCGGGCAATAATAACCATCTCATTCCCGACATCATAGAGACAAAAGGAAAACATGCCGTTTAAATATGACAATGCTTTCAGACCATACTTTCTGTACAAAGCCAGTATCACCTCAGTATCTGATGTTGTTTTAAACGGGTATCCCTCATTACGCAATTGGTCACGCATTTCCTTATAGCCGTAAATCTCCCCGTTATAAACTAACCACTGCAGTTCTTCAGTGCTGCTCATGGGCTGGTGACCTCCGGCGAGATCAATGATACCGAGCCGTACATTCCCAATACTGACATCTTCGAATATTTTAAATCCGTCATCATCAGGACCGCGATGCTTGATTCGTTTGAGCATGCCGGTAATCACCCGCTCTCTGGTATCATTCACTGTACCGATAATGCCGCACATTATCTGTCCTTTTTAAGAAAAGATGTTATCTCGGAATATATATAGTCAGTAACGTTAATTTTTTCTGTAAGGAGTTCTGCATGCCCCTTCTGAAATCTCTTTCGTGATCGTGGATTTTGGAATATGTCATCAATGATGCCCGGCGCTTTTCCAATCTCTTTACGGGAGAGATTATATACCAGATTATACCGTTTCTCTTGCTGAATGGTATAGCCGCGTAAGGTATCGGAAATATAAATAGCAGGCACTCCCAGTACTGCAGCTTCGGATGCCATGGTGGCACTTTCACCCACAACCAATGATGCAAAGGCTATAAAGTGATGAATCTCGGTTATTGATACGGGTATCTGTTTCGGCTGTAATGATTCCGGCAGGGGTGCTTCAGAGGTTATATACACCGGGCCATACTTCTCAAGGGTAGAAATCAGATTTACTTTATCCTCCAGCGGAATTCCCTTTTCACCGATATCATGGCTCGCCTGCCAGCTGACAAATCGAAGGAGTGTATATGGACTTTCCGGATCTATGGTATACTTCGATACAATTGATTTATCCGGTGTAAAGACCTGCGGGTGCAGATAGGCAAGCTCATGGTACCCGGCATATCGAATCTGCCTTCTCCCGGTGCTTCCCTCATAACATTCAGGAGTATAAACCCGGTGTGCAAGCGGGTATGCGAACCAGTTGGTTATCCATGCGTTCTCCGTATCATAAAAGATCCACGCCGGTATTCTCAGTACAAATCCGGTAACAGCGATCGAAGGTCCCATAATCCCCATGAGTAATTGCGGCCGATTCCTTATACAGATAAACAGCAGCCGTATGGTACGGGTTATCATTTCAAGAATCAGACCGATTCCATTTTTCTGGCGGCTTATCATTATATGAGGAATAGCATACTCCCGCAGCAGCTCAATACTCATCTCCTTCTCCCGGGCAGTGACAATTACCGTAAGATTGTCGGCTTTCAGTCTGGCGATAACATTCCTGAAAAAATGCACATGCGCAGGATGCAGTATGTCAACGAGTACAACCATACATATTAATTTACCCCTGTTCATTTAAATATCGTGGTATTACAACACACCGTATAAAAAAGATTACAACACTGAGTAATAAAATCCACAGTCCAAAGGCAACAAACGAGTTAACACCGGCGCCGCACATACCAACCGGCCATATATCAAAACACTCTGTCCGCAGACTTTCCCATTCAGGAAGGTTATTACCCGCAAAAATCAGTCGGACAGTATTGACCAATTGCCCGGGAAACAGTTCAGCGTGCAGCCAGACTGGTGCGCTGAAGAGAGTATTTGAATTATCCCACATCGCTTTGGCATAACCGTACCTGTTTACCAGTATCTCCTGGACATGATGATAATTCACTAAAGTGCTTAACAGGGATACGGCAAATCCGATTATGCACATAATTTTAAAGGCTGTAAACAGTTTTTTATTCTCAAACGGAATATAAAAAACCGGCAGCAGCAGAAACAGAAATGTGGTATACAAATACCGATTTGCCCAGCACCAAGAGTTGGCACCCATGGCAACTATAACGAGCTGCATTATCCCGGCCGCAATCAGCATCTGTAAAATAAGCGGTGGAAATTTTCTTAAAAACAGCGCCGGCGGTAACAGCAGCAATAACGGACAGACCCAGAACCAGTGAACGCGGCCGAAGGAGATATGGGTACGATACACTGTTATAAGATATGAACCAGCAAAAAACCTGTGAAACAGGTCCCGTATGCTTGACGAACCGGATACCAGTATTGATGCACTTTTCCCGGCGCTCCGGCCGAAATAACCGAAATTGAAAGGCGAACCGAAACGATAGTAATTAAACCATATATGCGCGAAGATTACCGACCCAATTATGATTAACGGTAAAATATACCTTTTCCATTCCCGTTTATTCTGCAGGATATCCACGAACAAAAAGCTCAGGAAAAACACAATAAACTCAATACGAATAAGTGAGGCAAAAAAAGAACAAGCCGCCCAGAGTATCCAGGGTCGAACTGATGAAACCTTATTTCTACCGGTCGCCAGAATGGTGAATCCCAGAAGCCCCCAGCATAATGCAGCCGGCTCGTTCCAGCCGGTACTGCTGTATTGAAGCATTTCCGAACAGAATACCGCGACAGCGGCAAAAATAAAAGCATCCCGTTTTGATTTACCGAGTCGAAACAGCAGAATAAAGATAAACGATCCTGATAAAGCAGTATACAAAAGGTTGCAGCCCGAAACGAATACACTCTGCACAAATTCTGGTAATGGCGCTCCCGTTATTTGGGACACTATTTCGTATACCAGAACCGGCGGTAACATCATGAGAATTGACCCTAATGAAAAATGGGGATAGGTTTTACCGCTTTCAACGGGAATGCCCCAAGCACCATGATAACCGGACACCTCGAATGAGTCTTTTGTTAATAGATTTCTTGCAGACTCAATTTTCGACACCGTATCGTTTGAATAGAGATGCCCGGAATAAAAAATCAGTAATGCGAGGATAAACCAGACACATACAATGATCCAGTCAGGTAGATTTCTTAATCGCTCCATTATCCATCACCGTTTAATAATTATCAGCCAGCCTGAACAGTCGCTTAACTGCCTTACAGTCCATACAATAAGCGTCGCGCCCAGTATATAAATTGGCATACTGTACCGGATACTTGTCATGGCCTGAATAAACAAGATTTCCATGAACAGGCTCTGGGCCATGAAGATACCCATAAGAATTAACGGCAGTCTTATTTTCCGGGGTACTTTAACAAATACTGAAAATGGAAGTACTCTAAGCAGCAAAGGACCGAAAGTATTTCCCTGATGCCGCCCTGGAAAAACGGAAAACGTCCATGGCGCGGCCGCTATTCTGCCGGCAATATTGACCAGCCGGTAGCACCATCCCGAATTACACGCAACACCCATGGGGCCGGCCAGGTCCTGATCGGCTATGGGAGAATGGCTGATTGACAAAATTGAGCCGTTATACAGATATCCGGACGCTGTATAAATAAAAAACAGCACGGTTACGGTTACTATACTTAAAAGAATCGATACAGCCATTCGGGAAGCCTTACTGTGTACGAACCATAGGGGAACCATTTGGTTATAAACTGCAACAATGCGACACAAAAAATAATGCAACTAATGCAACAATATATAAATAAAACGGGAAGCAGGATTTTTTTACGTTTCATACATACTTTCCAGTTGTTTTCTGCGGATCTGCTCATTGAGCCTTCTGTTTGCGGCAACAACATCCGCAAGCAATCCGAGGATGACAGCCTGAAATCCCGCTCCGGCCAGTACCGCCAGCAGTATCAATGACTGGATATGTCCGCCACCGGTCTGCAGGATGAAAAAGTAAAGGAAGCGTAGTCCAATGAGGAAAGAACCGGTCAGGCAAATCAATCCGATGGTAACGAAAAATTTAAGTGGATGATACATCAGATATATCCGGGTCATGGTAATGACTGAACGTAAAATGTACTGTCCGATATTATTAAACAGGCGGGATTTTCGCCGTGGTTTATTAATCGGTATTGTAACATGGGTAACCCGTAATTTTTTTGCCCCGGCAAGAAAAAGGCTCTCCAGGGTATAAGAAAATTCATCATGTATTATCATTGAATACATTGTTTCCCTGCTGAGTGCGCGGAATCCACTGGTTGCATCCTTTATTTTCACTCCTGAGAATATCCGTATAACCCAGGTACCCAGTCTTTGCAGAAGCATTTTCAGCGGTGAAAACGGTCTTGGTTTATACGAAAGCCTGTCCCCGACAACAATATCAGCTTCTTTATTAACAATTGGTTTGATGATCTCCCGGATATACGACGATGGATACTGTAGATCGGCATCAGTATTAACAAGGATATCGGCGTTACGTCTTATCGCCACCTCAACACCGGCTGAAAAGGCAGCGGCAAGCCCCATATGACGCGGCAGACGAACAACCTCCGTTGCCCCGGCTTCCTTGGCAACCGCAGCGGTGTTATCAACTGAACCGTCGTCTATGATAACCGTCTCAATGGAATCGATATCTTCCATAGTGACTGGAAGCGATCGCAACGCCTCGGTAATTGTTTTCTCTTCATTCCAGCACGGTATTTGAATTATCAATTTCATTTAGCATTGATCTCTAAAAAATCATTTATTTTCTGTGGCAAGCATGGTATTATTTAGTGTAATAGCAATAACTTAACTATTATTCTATAGTACCATTATTCATAACGGGTACGCAACAGATTTATCATTTTTACTTATAACATGCATACACTCATACTACCAGCAGTTTTATTTTTCTGTATTATCCAGCTTACTAATTCACAGCCGACTTTTAAAATAACCTTGATTGATGGAACTGCTAAAGTACAGCGATCCCAGAAAAAGAGCTGGGAAAATATTGCGTTAGGTGATGAAATTGACGATAATGACATCATAGAAACCTTTTTCCAGACAAAGACAGTATTACAGTTCGGCGCTGAGAATGTTTTAATTCTGGGCTCAAACACCCGAGCATTATGCAATGTTAAGGAAGTGCAGCAGGATAAATACAAGGTCCTGGATGTTAATATTACTCTATTTTCAGGAGGCGCCTTAGTTAAAATTATATCCGACAGCCGGGCCAGCATCTATACCGCCAATGCAGTTGCACAGATTGACAGCGGTACGATTTCTACCGTTGTGGAGGCAAAAACAGGACATACAGGTTTTCAGGTCCTCGGCGGCAAAGCACAGGTTCGCAATGTCGCACAACAGCAAGCCAAGAATCTGTCGTCCGGATTGACAACTATTGTCCTGCCCGGTAAGGAGCCTACTGCCCCGCTGTATATTACCTACCGCCATGTTGCCGTGCTGAAACACTTCTTCGGGGATGATTATATTCAACGCCAGATTGATGAAGCGGGAATCGAACCGACTGAAGAACAGGCTGCGACGAATCGTTTGTCATTATCGGAGAATCTCGGTCTGAGTGAAGAGGAGCAGAAGAGTGGTATACAGAAGAGACTGTTTACTCAGAATATGATCTGGGGTGTAATTCTCGATGACAGAGTGAAAAAACTTAAAATCTATTCGCCAATAGAAAAACCGCCCCGAGTCCATTCGAATAAAGGAGAGGTCGCATTCAACTCAACGATAGGAATTGCAGGAGGTTCAGCATACCCTATGTTCTTAATACTTCCCGCATTTTATTACCCTCGCTTTTCATTCGGTATAAAGCTGCCGCTGGCTAAATATGGCGACGGAAGCATGAAAATGAACTTCACTTCCGCTGCGGGTGTTTTTGATAAAATCCACCATCTTACCTTCGGAAATGTTGAGAAGAAACGGTATTTGAAACTCGGTCCCATCGAACATTATACGGTTGCAGAGGGACTGCTGGTAAACAATTTCAATAACAAGAACGTTTACACCGCAACGCAGCCGCTCGGTATCACGACAAAACTGGCGAACGACATCATAGATTTTGATCTGTTCATCGCTGATATTACAAACTGGTATGTCGGAGGTCTTCATTTCGGAATATTTCCCGGAAATGCATGGTTAGGTCTTGGATACTATTACGATGCGAACCAATTTAAAAGCACTGTTTCTTCAAAAAATTCGCGGTTTTTACCATATAAAATTATCGATAATATCGATAACATTGAACCCTCTGTTAAAGGGTATAAATCCAACACCCATGTTTATGAGATCAATACCGGATTTTATCACAGTTTCAGCAGTGAATTATATTTGAAAGTTCTTTTCCAATTTGCCAGGAAATTTACGCGTTCATATGGAAAAGGCTATATAATTAAAGGTCCTGAAATGTCTTTGGAAATGAGCAATTTCAACTTTGGTATCAGTTACATTCAGGAAAACGGCCCGCTTCTCCTCGGGCACTTCAGTTCGATGTATATGTCAAACAGGACAAGGATTCGAAAAATCTCCTCCTCCCTTGATACACTTTATTTTAACACACAAAACATGCTTTTTGATGAGAGGGAAAGTTATGGATTCACTGGATTTTTTAATATGACACCGCGAAAGGGTATGGATATTCGTTTCCATATGCGGCAAGATTTTTTAACAAAATCAGATAATATCAATATCAATTATTTCACCGGTGATAGTATCACAGACACCACCGGTAAAGAAACAAACAGTTTTGATTTTGGCCTTTCATTTTCTATCAATGAAAAATTACTGAAACCGTTCAGGTATGCAGCCATCTACGCCAATCAGGTACATGGAGCTTATTACCCGCAAAATGGAACATACTTTACTTCATGGGGATTCAATGCCGGCTTTGATTTATTAACCGCCCCACTTTTCTTTAACATAGCACTCGACGCCGGACTTATCTTTACCTATCTGGATTTATACGATGAAAACGGTAATTTCGGTTTCCCGAACGATAACATTGACTCAGGCGACTATCTTTTCCAGTTTTACCTGGGATTAAAATGGGGCTTTCTATAATGCCGTCGAATGAAAAAGACCGAATTGATACGATAATCAGCCAGGCACTTGCTGAAGATTTACACACCGAGGGAGATATCACCTCACAATCGATATTTGATAAAGATCATCAGGCGGAAGCTGTTATAAAAAGCAAAGAACCGGGAATACTCTCCGGGGTTTATTTAATCGAGCCTGTTTATTCTGCAATCGACAGCACACTCTTGATATCTCCCCTGATGGAAGACGGTGCTTCTCTGGAAAACGGTACAGAGCTATGCAGGATTCAGGGCTCGATCCGGAGCATTCTTGCCGGTGAGCGAACTGTTCTCAACTTCCTTCAGCGGTTAAGCGGTATTGCCACCCGGACGCATCATCTTGTATCACTTATCCCTGACAACCGTGTAAAACTTCTGGACACGCGAAAAACAACGCCTGGCCTCAGGCCGCTGGAAAAAAGGGCTGTTCTCGCCGGCGGCGGCTGTAATCATCGCTTTGGTCTCTATGACATGATTCTCATCAAAGATACACATGTGAAAGCCGCCGGAAGTCCTGCTGCGGCAATTCGTAAAGCAAGAGAGTACCCTAACAGGCATCCTGAAATAAAAATAGAAGTGGAGGTTCAGTCTTTGACAGAGTGTGCCGACGCAATTACTGAATCGCCGGATCGTATCATGCTGGACAATATGAGTATTGAAGACATGACTCACTGCGTGAAGAGAATCAGAAGAAGCGGCCTGCCGATTGAAATAGAAGCGAGTGGAAACGTTACAGAAGAGAATATACGGCCGATTGCGGAAACCGGCGTTGATTATATATCCTCCGGATCGCTTACCCATAGTGTGAAAGCACTTGATATTCACCTTATTCTTCTTTGAGAGAATATATTTTACCCGGTATGGAATCAATCGTTTGTGCAATAGATATCGGCAACACCAATACGACAGCAGGCCTGGTTGATTGTGCAACGCTCACCTGTCGTGAAACTGAAACCGTCTCTTCGCGGAATTGTGTTGAGCATCTGCCTGCAATTGTCGAGAAGCTTGCGCGGCAGTATGATTTTTCATGCCGGTTTCCGATAAAAATCTGTACCGTGATCCGGTCACTTCAGGAAGAGGTCATTAAAAAACTGTCGCCACTTTCATGCACCGCTTCGGTCAGTGTAATCTCCGTCACACCGAATCTGCCGGTAACCGTCGTGTACGACAATCCCGAATCACTTGGGACCGACCGGATTGCGAATTGTTTCTATTGTCAATTTAAATATCCCGATACCAACTGTATCATTATCGATGCCGGTACCGCTGTTACGATTGACATGTTTTCCGCCGACGCCGTATTTGAAGGAGGGTTTATCGTTCCGGGATATACTTTACAATTAAACGCTCTCCACACGGATACCGCAGAACTTCCCCAGATCACACCGTATGTAGACAACGAAGCATTTCCACCCCACACAACACAATCATGTATTGCGCAGGGTGTAAGAATCTCACTTGCCGGAGGTATTGAACGCATTATTGGGGAAATTCGGAGCAAACGGCCCCACTATTCCACTATCGTCACATGCGGAGGTGGATGGAGAACCTTGCAGAATCTTGTTTCATTCAGCTATGATTACCAGCCGGAGATGACCCTTATCGGGACAGGGCTGTATAGAGACATCTGAGAAGAAGCAATGCGGCCGTGTACAGCTTATGTTTATGGTGCAGGCGCCTGCTCCCCGTGTTTGTAAATACGCATTGTCGGGTAGGCAAAATCGATATCCGCTTCACGGTCAAAACGGCAAAGGATATTTCTCGATACCGAGTCATTCAGCGTTCTTCTCTCCCGCACACGAACCATATATCTCAGCGCCAGTTCAATGCCGGAATCTTTTATAGATACATACACTTTGGGGGTTATATAATTAAACCGGAGCAGATAATCCCGTTTTACTCTCTTGAGACGCTCCTTGATTTGATCCTTAATCTCTTCAAAATCTTTCATCGCGATTTCATTTATTATCGATTCAGCTTTCTCCCAGTTGGATTCAAAGGTAATAAGCACGCGAATCTCATCCCAGATAAAGTCATATCCCTTTGTATAGTTATACACTTCCTGCCCGATAACCATACTGTTTGGTATACTAATCAGCCGGCCGGTCGACTGATCCGCCTGGACCCACCCCCCTATTTCCGCAATAATGGTGCGTACAATGCCGACATCTATCACATCTCCCATAACGGTGCCTATCTTGATCCGATCACCGTTCTTAAAACCTTTACTTGAGATAACAACCAGCCATCCCACAAAATTTGAAAAGATATCGCGCATTGAGATGGCGATTCCGGCAATAAGGATACTGATAACAAACAGATAGAAAGGTGTATCCTCCTGGATATGGGAATTATACAGAATAAGGACCCACATTACAATTAAAAAGATTGTTATATACCGGGTCCATTTATTAATAGCTAATTTCTTTTTATCTTCCTGGATATACCGGTTAACTGTGCTTGAAACGATATGGCCCGCCAACAGAATCAATCCGGTTACTATTACCAGACCCACCGCTTCCTGCTGAATGAAATTCAGAAACAACCGGTATAAAGACTGCCAATCAGGCGAACTGTTCATCTGATGCTACTCTCCTGCTATTCGAAAAGAATACTGGTATTTATATGCGTAATAACGTCGTTGAGGGCCGTATGAATATAGTGTATCAAATCACCGGCGATAACCGAATACTCGCCAAGCTCTCTGCTTGCCAGCTCACCGGCATAGCCGTGCAGAGCGGTACCGAGGATCGCCGCATCAAAAGGGGTGCACCCCTGCGCCAGAAGTGAAACGAGAATACCACTTAACACATCACCACATCCGGCAGTTGCCATGCCGGAGTTCCCTACCGGGAGGACAATTTTTTTACCGTCCGGTGAAACCACAATACTTGGATTCCCTTTAAATACAACTATCAGGGAAAATTCCCGCGCCTTCTGTTCAATCGCATCAATCAACAGTACCGGCTCCGAGGGTAACGGGCCAAACAGTCGCTCCCACTCTCCTCTATGAGGGGTGAGGATTATATCGGAAGCGTGTCCCCGCAACTCGTCAACACAACCTTTAAAGGCATTTATCCCGTCAGCGTCAAGTACGACCGGTATGGTAATAGTGGCAATAAGTTTCCTGACCAGTACCGTGGTATCCTGATTATGTGAGATTCCGGGGCCGATACACGCAGCCTGCATTGAAGAGGCGAGTTGACTGATGGTATCGGCAGCTGCGGAAGCCGGGGTTCCCTCTAATGTCTCCGTTATCGCGTGAAGTACCGGTTCGGTGACCTTCGTCGACATAACCGGAACTACCGATTCCGGTACGGCACAATGTACCATACCACACCCAGTGCGTAAAGCTGCGGCCGAAGCCAGTGCGGCAGATCCGATCATACCGCGCGAACCGCACAGTAAGCATGCCAGACCGTGGTCAAATTTCGATCCCGCCGGTTTACGCGGAGGAATCAATTTTTGAAAATCATCCTTCTCTGGAAGATACAGTTGGGAATTATTCCGCTCCGCGAGCTCTACCGGGTAACCGAGATCTTTAATAACCAGCTTTCCGAGTAACGATCTGCCGGGATAAAAAAGCTGCCCTATCTTCGGGTATCCCATTGTCACGGTACAGCTGGCATTTACCGCAGGGCGGGCAGGCAGCCCCGTATCATTATTCAACCCGGACGGCGTATCAACCGCAAGGACCGGCTTTCCGGACAGATTAATTGCTTTAATAACGTCTGCATAGAGCCCCCGTGGATTACCCTGGACGCCGGTACCCAGCAAAGCATCAATAATGAGTGAAAACCGTCCGAATCCTTCCAGATCCGCACTGTCATCAATATGGAAAAAATTTCCCTCTTTTATAATGTATTCATCAAATGCGTGACGAGCTTCGCCGGCGAGAGCCTCTCCTTCACACAGGCCGAAACACATAACGCTATACCCTTTATCGAGCAGGAGTCTGCCCACCACGTAACCGTCACCGCCATTATTGCCTTTACCGCAGACTATTGCTATCTCATCGGTTTTACATTCGAGCCCCATTTGCACAACAGCATCGTAAAGCCCCATACCGGCTTTCTGCATATAGGAAAAACCGGTGGCAACATCACCCTGTATTGCCTTCTCGTCAATACTTCTCATCTCTGCCGTAGTAACTACCGGAATCATGAATAGTTCCCTTACTGTGTTTTTATTATGACGGCATACCTTTACCGTCGGCTGTTTCGTTCATTATATTACTATGTCTAAAAAATACATCCTGTGTACTACAGTACCTCACTCAAAACAAAAATTTTTATCATGCTACGCCTGTTTATTGCGATCAAACTAAACGACTCAGTAATAGAACAACTGCAGAATATCTGTTTTGGTGTCAAGAATGCCCGCTGGCTGCCGTCAGAACAGTTACACCTGACCATCCGCTTTATCGGCGATTGTGACGAAACGATGTATCACGATATCATCTCTGTTCTGGAACATATCTCGCTGTCCTCGTTTAACTTATCCATAAAAGGTGTCGGCTACTTCCCGCCGCGGGGAAACCCGCGCATACTCTGGGCCGGTTTGCAGCCATCACCGGAACTTCAGGAACTCCATCTCGCTATTAACAAAAAATTACATACTTTAGGCCTCACCGAAGAAAGACGCAAATTTTATCCCCATATCACCCTTGCACGACTCAGGGAAAAAACATCATCGCGGGCCATTGTCCCCTTCATTACCCGAAACAGCCTTTTTAAAATTGCACCTTTTCACACAACAGCATTTCACCTGTACTCCAGCATACTTCGACGGGAAGGTGCTCTGCATCAGATAGAAAAGACATTTGACCTTATGTAATTTCACCCGATTTCAGACAAAACAGAGAGGACGAATCCTTTAAAAAGCAACAATTATTTGTGTTTTTACGTGGTTTTGTTTTAAATTAGTAGAGTCATCACTTTCTTTTATTAATTGTTATATTGAATAGGTGTTATGAAAATCATCTCTATTCTTAATTATAAGGGCGGGGTAGGAAAAACCACCTTTACGGTAAGTACCTGTCAGGCGCTGGCTCTTGCAGGTTTCCGCGTGCTTGCAATTGACAATGACGGCCAGCACAACTTGTCGCTGTTGCTTGGTAATAAAACCTACCGGCCGAATATTCGCGATGTCTACCTTTCATCGCTGGGAAACGCCGGAAAAAATTTCATGCACTCTATTCGCGAAACGGGCCTGAAAAATCTTCATATTGTAACGTCACAGAGCGGATTATGCAGTACTGAAGTCAAGGACCCCTTTATCCTGCAGAAGACCGTCCTTTTTTGCGCTTTGTATAAATTCTATGATTATATTCTTATCGATAACGGCCCCGGCCTGGACATTCTTCAGGAAGCTGCTATACACGCATCTGACGAAATTTTCATGCCCACCGAACTGTCATACTTTGCAGTAAACGGTATAAAGGATTTACACAGGATAGTATCGGAAAAGTTCCGTAACGAATGCTATATCGCTAAAATAATACCCAATTTTTACAAAAATACCAAATCGCAGAAAAAATATCTTAAAAACATGCGAGAGCTATTCCCCGGAAAGGTCACCAACACGGCAATCCCTTTTGATAACACTTTCGATGAATGCATGCGTGAAGGCAAAACGCTCTTCATTAACCGGCTGTACTCCAAGGCTGCCGCGTACTATTTAAAACTCATGCATGAACTGTTTGACCTCGATGAAGAAAAAACATGGGAGCAGGTTGTTGAAAAACGCAAACAGCGACTCCGCAGTGAAGCACGAAAACGGTACTATAAGAGACAGTCAAACCGCAGAAATCTGAAACCTTCAACAGGTAATCTGTTGCAGGCATTTCCCATGCAATACGATAAAACAGACAGCTCTCGCGATGAAATTCCTCAGTCAGTTACCATGACAATGTAATACACTTCCGTTTATTCCAGTTTCTGTTAACACGCAAACAAAGTTGTCGGGAATCGATTACCCCTTATGCTTTTTCCGTTCTTCAATGAAAGTAAATGCTTTTTCTGCGAAATCATTTATAATAAGAGAGGGAGGAAAAGACTCCTGCTCCAGATAGGGACGGACTGATTCATCACGACCGAGTTCTTCGATAGCATGAGTATCACTACCGATAGCAAGAGCACAGCCGACATTTTTACATGTGCGCACCAACTCTCGGGTGCATTCTTCGGTTGTTCGTTTATATAACGTCTTTGAGTTATTCAACTCAAGTGCGACACCATGCTCCTTTGCTACCCGGGCCAGTGGTTCAAAGTCAAGCGGATAATCAAGCTCATTCGGATGGGCGATTATGTCAATACATGGATTCCGTTTTATGGCCGTAATAATCATATCGGTATATGTTTCTGCGCCAAGCCCCTTTTCAAGGTTTGGATGAAATCCGACAAGAATCAGTTCAAGATATTTCCGAAACCGCTGGGGAATCTGAACGATATCAATCGTTCCCTGTGCATCAATCAGATTACACTCCAGTCCTTTTATAAATCTGATACCCTCCACCGGCTTATGAAGCCTGTCAAAAAAAGGCCAGGTGATACGTGAGTCAAGAGCAGGACCATGGTCGGTAATAGCAAGGCCTTTCATACCAAGTTCTTTTGCCCGGTGCAGTAACTCCATATGCGTATGAATACCGCAGTTGCTGAAGAATGTATGTGCATGTAAATCAACGTCAAGCATGATATACCTTTAAAAATGCTCCTCTACAAATAACACTCCATACTGAAATTACTGAAATATAAAAGAGCAAGATCCACCTTCTTGAATCTTGCTCTTTGTATAGTCGACAGTTCGTTACCTTTCTACTTTTTCTTTTTCTTCGCTGCAGCCTGTTCTATAGCAGCTTGTGCAGCCGCCAGCCGTGCAATCGGAACACGGAAAGGAGAACAACTGACATAATTCAGGCCCACACCGACAAAGAATTTTACTGATGCCGGATCACCGCCGTGTTCACCGCACACACCACACTTCAGATTCTTTCGAGTTGCACGTCCCCGATCGACACCAAATTTCACGAGTTGTCCAACGCCGCCCTGATCTATCGAAGCAAACGGGTCTTCACGAAGGATCTTCTTATCAAGATAGTCCGGGAGGAACGTGCCGACATCATCACGACTATACCCGAAAGTCATCTGTGTCAGATCATTTGTACCGAAGGAGAAAAATTCCGCTTTTTCAGCGACCTTATCTGCAACCAGAGTAGCACGGGGAATTTCCATCATAGTACCGACAAGATATTTTACCTTAACCTCTTTTTTCTTTATAATTTCTTTTGCGGTAGCATGGATAATCTCTTCGAGGACATCATATTCGGCTTTCGTGCCGATGAGTGGAATCATAATCTCCGGGTGAACGGCAATACCTTTCTTGGTCATATTACAGGCAGCTTCAATAATGGCAGCGGTCTGCATACGACATATTTCCGGGAAGGTTATTGACAGGCGGCATCCCCGGTGACCGAGCATGGGATTTATTTCATGCAGATTATCAACTTTTCTTTTGACAACCTGTGGTTTTACCCCAAGTCTCTTTGCCATTTCAGCCTGTCCGGCCTTATCCTGCGGCAGGAATTCATGGAGCGGCGGATCCAGGAGACGGATAGTCACCGGATAGCCGTCCATCGCCTTGAAAATACCCTCGAAATCCCTGCGCTGCAACGGTAAGAGTTTTTTCAATGCTTTCTCCCGGCCCTTTTCATCATCTGCAAGGATCATTTCGCGAACCGCCCATATACGTTCACCTTCAAAAAACATGTGCTCAGTACGGCACAGGCCGATACCTTCAGCACCAAGCGCACGTGCAACGGCAGAATCTTTAGGAGAATCAGCATTGGTACGAACTTTGATTTTCCGGGCGTTATCCGCCCACCGCATCACATCAAGGAACATTTTACAGATAGGATGCTTCAGAGCCTTCTTATCCCCTTTGACAATACCCTGAATCACCGGTGACGAGGAGGTTTCGACATGACCGATAATTATTTCTCCGGTCGCACCGTCAACCGAAATTTCATCACCCTCTTTTAACGTCTTTCCTGCAACGGTAATCGATTTTTTAGCCATATTAATATCAAGAGCGCCGCAGCCGACCACGCAACATTTTCCCCACCCGCGTGCAACCACTGCAGCATGTGAAGTCATTCCACCGGTTGAAGTTACTACCGCCTGAGCAGCCCACATACCACTTACATCTTCAGGCGATGTCTCTTTCCTTACCAGAATAACCTTTTTACCTTTTTTCACCCAGGTTTCAGCATCATGCGCGTTGAATACAATCACACCATTGGCGGCGCCGGGACCGGCAGGTAATCCTTTGGCAACAACACGTTTCTGAGAAAGTGCCGCGGATTTCGCTTTCAGGTCAAGGATCGGGAACATCAGCTGATTCAGGTGATCGCCTTCAATCCGTGCCAGGGCTTCTTTTTCCGTGATCAATTTTTCTTTTACCATATCAACCGCCATTTTAACCGCCGCAAGACCTGTCCGCTTGCCTGTTCTGGTCTGGAGCATATACAGCTTGCCTTCCTGAATAGTAAACTCAATATCCTGCATATCCTTATAATGCTTTTCAAGACGGTGACGGATGCCGTCAAGCTGTTTGTAAATCCTGGGCATTTTTCTTTTCAGAGTGGCAATCGGGTCCGGTGTCCGTATACCGGCAACCACATCCTCACCCTGTGCATTTATCAGATATTCTCCAAAGAAAATATTAGATCCATCCGCAGGATTTCGGGTAAAAGCGACACCTGTTCCAGAATTGTTGCCCATATTCCCGAATACCATTGTCTGGACATTAACGGCCGTGCCTTTTAACCCAAACAGCTTATTGATTTTCCGGTATGTTACCGCCCGGGGAATATTCCATGAACCGATAACCGCGTCAATAGCGTGATTCAACTGCACACGCGCATCAGTCGGGAAATCTTTTTTTACATGTTTCCGGTACACGGCTTTATATGCGCCAACGACTTCTTGCAGTTCCGCAACGGTAAGCTCGGTATCCAGATTGCGCTTGTATTTCGTTTTAATACGGGACAACTCATTTTCAAAATATTCGTGATCAACACCCATAACCACATCACCAAACATATTGATAAAACGGCGGTATGAATCCCAGGCCATCCGTTCATTACCCGTTTTTTTAATAAGACCTTCGACAACCTCATCATTGAGGCCGAGATTAAGAACGGTATCCATCATGCCGGGCATAGAAACTGCTGCACCACTTCGTACCGACACCAGAAGCGGATTCGTCTTATCGCCGAGCTTTGCATTCATTGCTTTTTCAAGCTTGACAATATTTGCATCAATTTCTTTATCAAGACCGGCAGGCTTCTTCTTCCCATGGCTATAATAATACTCGCACACTTCCGTCGAGATAGTAAAACCGGGTGGTACCGGAATACCGTGATTTGACATTTCGGCAAGATTTGCGCCCTTTCCTCCAAGTATTTCCTTCATGGTTGCATTCCCGTCGGCTTTTCCCCCTCCAAAAAAATAGACATACTTAGGCATTAATTCCCTCCAATGAGTTGAATAAATAGATAGTATATAGTCGTTTGATTATTCTCTTTTTCAGGCACTTGATAAAAGCATTCCCTAAACATAATTAATTCATTCCATCCCGGCGCCCGTATTCTTCCATTATTCCATAGATGTAAATTCATGTGTAAAACTATAGTATCTTCTTTAATGGTGCAGGAAAAGACAAAGCTTATTAAAATATAAAACGCATAGTCGCCTGTGATAGTCTAACTCATATTATTTGTATAAACGGCGATTTAATTATATCTAAAAACGCCTAAAGATACCATATTTTTTTCAGAATTGGTATACCGAAATGCAGAAAAAGTAATAATCTAATTGCAGGTGTTGAATTCCTCCGGGCGAAGAATATATAATAGATTCTATGAAAAGGCATGGTCTCGCACTTTTGATTCATCCCTACAAAAACGTCCTTATGAAAAAGGACAAACTGCAAAGGCTGTTAAATTCTTTTATTGAAAAATTACTGGAAATTATCTCTCAACATCCAAACCTTCGTATTAACCTGACGCTTCCGGGCTACCTGCTTGAACGATGCAGTCCGGTTCTGTTATCCAAATTAAATGAGTTTCAAAAATCGGATTGCCTAGAATGGTTGACACCCGGATATACGGAACCGTTTGTCACCTTTTCACCTCTCTGGCTTTCACATGAAAACATTCAGTATGGTCTCGAAATTTTTCAGGACCATGTCGGGATAAAACCCCGTGGTTATGTACCGGCATTTTCCAACTGGGAGCCGGCTGCTATCCGTCTGTTCCTTGAGAACGGTATTCACTATACGGTATTGTCGCGCACATTACTCCCTGATGCTGTAAAGACTCATCTCGGGTACTGGATAACCGAACATACCGGTCATGCCATAATAATCATACCGGCACACACCTTTCATCCCTACAACACGCCGTCCAATATCCTTACCTGGCTTGAACGAACCGGTAAACGCGCCCATGACTCGGAACAGGAGGTAAACCTTATTACCCTGGATTACCGTATTCCCCTTGAGCCGCCGAAAAATCCCGATCCATTTAAATGGCTAAGCGCTTTTACCAGTGCGCTTGATACGGTGCTGTTGACTTATGAGCTTCATCTTCTCCATGAACTGCCGGGACGCACACCGCCGCTCGGTCTCCACCATATCCCGTCAAGCATCGAGTTCAAAGGAGATAATGGGGACTTTCTGGCGCCCTGCGCCAATTTCCTGCATACCTTTGATTGTGTGGGCATCCTGCAACGTAAAATGATGGACATCGCAGACCATCTTGAATCACAGAACGCAAAAGATGTTTTCACCATGAAAAAACAGCTCTTTTTTATGCAGGATGTAAATCGTTATCTCCCCCACACCGCCAGCGGCTTCCCGCATATAAAAGACAGATTCTGGTCTTTCAGCCAACTAATCGATATTGAGCGTGAAATTCTGAAAAAAAATAAAATAACCGGCGGACAGGTTCGTATCGCCGATCTCCTGAAAAACGGTACTAAAAGCATTCTCATGTCCAATAAAAACATTAAGGTTTGTATTGATCATAAAAACGGCGGACAGGTATTCGAGTTGGATTATCGTGAGCGTTCTGCAAACCTTTTTACAGCCTATAATCCCAGGCGACATACACCGCCCCGGATCCTAGTGGCGGGGAAATCACGAACATCATTTATTGATCATTTTCTCAACGAGAAATGCACCCGGACAGATTTTATAAACAACACGGCAAAACATTACGGCGATTTTGTTACCGGGCAATTTGAGTATAAGGTTAAAAAAACCGCTACCAGTATCAAGACCATTTTATCTCGGCAGGGCTTTATCACTATCCAAGACAAGCAATATCCTCTCATTATTGAAAAAGTATTTGGCCTGGAAAAAGACAGGCCGGAACTCTCTTTTGTCTATCAACTATCTCACCATTCCCTCATAACCTATGCCTTTACATTCGCAATAGAGTTGACGTTTGGTCTTCCCGGGGTGCAATCGCACCAGGCTGAGATAGTCAGTGACAAGATTACTCACAATCGACTTGCCTGGGACAGGGTTACCTTTAAAAACACAACCGAATGGACACTGACCGATAAAAAAATAGGCGTTGCCGTAACCTGTATTACTCAGAAACCGGTTACCGTCTGGTGCTATCCGATCATACAATCTTCTCCCTATCAAGGTACCGCAGTGGTAATTTCTACACCGGTATCTCTGGAAGAAAACTCGGCATGGTCGCTTATGGGTAAGCTCTCCTGTAAAAAAATTGCCCTTAAAGGAGACAGTAACGATGTTATCTGAAGCGTTAGACATTACCATCGAAAGCCGGGGCGATGCTGTCTGGATAATTCTTTCCGGCCCGTTTAATAAAGAACAGGTGCCTCAGATAAAGACAAAAATCGAAGGATTTATCCGTGACGGACACCGTAATATCGTAGTAAATCTTGAAGAAGTAACCAGTATTCATAACGCGGTTGCACCGATGTTTCTCTCGTTACTCAATATGATGAAAGGTAAAGACGGTGATATTAAACTTATATTTAAAAATGAAGTCGTATCCAGTGTGCTCGCTCCGTATAAAAATATCTTCTCAATTTACCCGGACGTTAAAAGTCTGACCTCTTTTACGCTTCTCCATAAAATACGAAGGAGAGGCCTTTTTCTGACCAAAAAAACGGGTATTCGACTCTCCGTGCCGGTTGCTCTGTTTCTCCTGTTTATTCTCCTGGGATGGTTTGTCTCCCTGGGTATTATCATAAATATGCAGAAACAACAAATTGCGTTTCAGGAAACGAAGCTACGATATTATAAGCAATGGAAAGAAAAAGCTGAAAAAGAGATTATTGAACTGGAGAGTCGTATAAAGCCCATGATGCAGCTGGGTCTTTTGCCGGACTCACTCTCAGAATAGCGTCATGCCTTCGAAGAAAAAAATTATACCGCTTCGCATTATAATGCGTAAAAATCATATCTGGATATCCGAATTATTGGTTATTATCCTTGTATCTGCCATTGTACTCAGCTTGCTCTTTCTCGGTATCATCGTTGTGAAAAATGACTTAACTATAAGAAGAAATAACCGTACTATTACCTATGCAAAAAGTAACTGGAATTCACTGGCCGCAACCATTGATGAGCTGACTGAAAAGCATTTAGTGGCCTCCACCCTCGACTCATTTGCACTCGGTAAATTATCCGATACAACACTCTGGACGCTGGTTGACCTCGTATATCAAAACAGTAAAACGTTCGGCTATGATCCGTTTCTGGTCCTGGCAGTTATTCATGTGGAAAGCATGTTTGATCCCGTTGCAAAGGGACAATACCGGGATGGACGATACAGCGGCGCCTTCGGCCTCATGCAATTAAAACCGGAAACTGCACAGGGTGTGGCAAAGGCACTCGGTATTCCATACAGCGGCATGAAAGACCTTTTTAAACCGGAAATTAATATTCCACTGGGAGTTGCCTATCTCACCCAGCAGATCTCCCAATTTAAAAGTCTCAAACTGGGAATTCTTGCCTACAACCAGGGCCCCGGCACTATCCTTCATTCGCTTAAAAATAAACAACCCCTCTCTATTCGGTACTATAATAAAGTTCTGAAAAGTTATTTTAAACTCAGAAAGATGCACAGAGTGTTGGAGGAATTTGAAAACTAACAACCGCTTTAAAGAAACTATCTTTATAAATCGTAATAATTAAAGTTCATTTTTCGTAATCCGATAAACAGTTCTATATTTTGAAGTATATTTATAGTATGACGAAACGCAGGGATGCATTAAAACTCGGTCTGTCGGCAATGGGGGTCGTGGCGCTAAGTCCGTGCAATGCAGTATGTAATGCATCCTCCAGAGATGCACAATTCTGGGAGGCGGGGGATGGAGTTGTCACTTGCAAATTATGTCCCCGGTTCTGCGTTATTCGACCCGGTGCAACGAGTCCGTGTCGCACACGGCAAAACAGCGGCGGTACGCTTAAAACAATAGGGTATGCAAATCCCTGTGCGGTCCATGTTGATCCTATTGAGAAAAAACCGCTGTATCATGTCCTCCCTGGTGCAAAAGCATTTTCCATTGCAATTGCAGGATGTAACCTCAGGTGTAAAAACTGTCAGAATTACACCATCAGCCAGGCAAGCCCTCTGGACACACCGAATATGAACTATCCCCCGAAGAAAGTTGTTGAAGAGGCGAAGCGAAGCGGGTGTACCACTATCGCGTATACCTATTCAGAGCCGATTGTCTGGTACGAATATATGTATGATACCGCGAAACTGGCACACCAGGCGGGTCTGAAAAACCTCATGATAACCTGCGGGTATATTAATCCCGATCCCCTGAAAGCACTTGCGCCTTATATAGACGCAGCCAATATTGATCTGAAAAGCTTCAGCAACAATATCTATAAAAAATTAAATGCCGGCAGGCTGCAGCCGGTACTTGACACGATAACTCTCTCACTCAGTCTCGGTATCTGGGTCGAAATTACCAATCTTATTGTCCCCGAATGGACGGATGATCTGAAAATGATCCGTAAGATGTGTCAATGGATTGTACAGTCAGTCGGCAAGGAAGTACCCATTCATTTTTCCCGATTCCATCCAATGTATAAACTTGCCCATCTCTATCCGACACCGAAAAAAGTCTTAACTGCTGCACGCAATATTGCCAAGGAGGAAGGACTGCGATTTATCTATGTCGGCAATGTTGCGGGTACCGACTCGAATACATACTGTCCACAATGTAATAGGCCTGTTATCAAACGATACGGCTATCTGGTCACTTCAAATAAAATCAAGGACGGCAAGTGCAGTTTTTGCGGGTATACTATAAACGGTATCTGGACCTGATAACCGTATACTATTCTACCGTAATTCCGGAAAGGATTTAACCTCTTGCATAAAATTCGACTGCAATTGATTCTTATCCTCACAGTTCTGACACCACTCGGCTTTTATACTAAATTTTATACCGGGCCTTTAAATAACTGGGTGAATAATTCACTCGGAGGATTGTTATATCTGCTTTTCTGGTGTTTTGTCGCTCTGTTCATCTTTCCGAAAGCCCGAGCCGTTACCGTTGCAGCAGGCGTATTCAGTATAACCTGCCTTCTGGAATTTCTCCAGTTGTGGCATCCGCAAGTTCTTCAGGCTATCCGCGGGACCTTTATCGGGAAAACTGTACTCGGTACTTCATTTGTGTGGTCTGATTTTTTCTATTATATTGTCGGTTCGCTCCTTGGCTATTTTTTTATACGGATTTTAAATAAGCAACACCTGTGAATAAGTGTTACCGTCAGGTGTGTATAAAAATTCCTTTTACCTTATAATTCGCGCTGCTCCAATTTATCTTTTAACATAAGAAAATTGAGCGATCGCCTACATATCAGGTGTATATACAGGTGAGTGTTATGGATCCATTACGGGTTAAAGAACTCTATGAGAAATACGGCTTTATCATATATGGTCGTTGTATTCGCATACTGAGATCGGAAGATGACGCTAAGGATGCCATGCATGAGGTATTTCTCAAACTGCTCGACAACATTAACAAATTTCCCGACAATACGCATATTATACCATGGATATATACGGTCGCACGGAATCACTGTTTCAATATCCTCAGAGGGAGAAAAAAGTTTGCATCGATATCTGATTTGGATCGCCTCTCCTTAAAACAGGAAACGGAAAAGGCGTATGGTGAAAAAATGCTGATTGAGCAGGTACTTAACGTGCATAACAAACGGGTTCAGGAAGCGGTTTATTTTACCTATATGGAAAAACTGAATCAGAAAGATATACAGAAAATAACCGGCCAGTCACCGGCTACTATTCGCAGGAATCTGAATCGCTTTAAAAAAAGCATACCACATCTTAAAAAAAGGCTTGGTATAGCATGAGCGGACATGCAGTTGACAAACTAGCTATCGCATCCTATGTTACCGACGATCTGCCGCAGAGAAAGCGTACCGAACTGGAAACACACCTGCGGGAATGCGGGGTATGCCGTGCCTATTATGAGCAGCTAGTCCGGGAAAGAGAGAATTTCCTCGACAGATTCCCCTTTGAGCAATCAACACCGTCACGGCCCCACAACGTTGTTTCCTTTCCCGTGCCGTCCCGGCTGTATGCAATTGCTGCGTGCTTTCTCGTTTTACTGACCGGCGTGTGGATATATTACGCCTCACAGAAACCTGATACCATGAGAATAAAAGGCGGCAGTGATATCAGAGTTGTTGTACAAGGGATCGACGGTACTATTGAAGAACGATCATCTCATATCTATTATCCGGGAGAGCGTATTCAGTTCATTTATTCATGTGCAGATCGGAACAATTTCATGCTGTTTGGCCTGGACGAAAAGGGCACGCTCACAACCTATCTACCTGCAAAGGGCGACAACTCTATGACACTCACCAAAGGTGCCGACATACCCTTACCGCACAGCATTCTTCTCGATGACTATATCGGCAACGAGCTCTTCATTGCTGTTTTTTCAGCACAGCAGTTATCGGTTTCGAATATGAAGCAGTATATTATGAAACAGTACACGGATGCCGGGACCGTCGATACGATTCGGTTCAAAAAAACGAATAATTTCATAATCTCTTCCATCCTTATAACCAAACAAATACGCGAAAAATGAAAATAAAAATCTATATACTACTCCTGTTCATCGGTTCAGCAGCATATGCATCCCGGCATGCCCTGTTGGTAGGAAACAGATACGGCGGTTCTTTCCAGCCGCTTAAATATGTAAAGAATGATATTGCAGATATCCAAACGGCGCTTACCCGGTTCTGCGGATTCGACGATGCAAACATTGCCGTTCGTATTGACAAATCAGCAAAGGAACTGGAATTGCTTCTGCACGAATTTGCCCGGCAGGGTTCATCCGATGATGATCTGTTTCTTTTCTACTTTTCAGGCCATGCCGATCACGAGAGCCTGCTTATGGGAAACACCCGGTATCCGCTGGCAGATTTAAAGAAGCGGCTTAAATCGATACCGTCACAAATGCGGATAATCATCTTTGATGCGTGCCAGAGCGGCAGTTTTACCCGCTATAAAGGAGGTACTCTGGAAGAACCCTTTTTATATAAGGAAGGGAATAAAATCAAAGGCAGCATTGTACTTTATTCCAGCTCGGCCAACGAATATTCCCAGGAATCGGATATGTATAAAAATTCCGTGTTTACTTTTCATTTTATCAATGGGCTTCGCGGCTGCGCCGATATCTCCGGTGATAAAAAGATAACGCTTTCCGAAGCCTATCAATATTCCTATAACCGCACCGTCTCCTCGACCATTCATTCAACGGGGGGCGTACAACATCCGGGATATCAGTTCAGTATTCAGGGTGAGGGAAATGTGGTTCTCGCGGACATCACGGTCAGAACCTGCGGAATTATTCTCGATCAGGATATCGAAGAAACCATCGTGGTGCTGGGTAGCCGAAAGGAGCTGACTGCCGATCTGTCAAAGGAAAAAGGAACCAGGATTTTTATTGCAGTCAATCCAGGCACCTATGAGATATATAATAATAAAAAAGAGGTCTCATACAAAACAAAAATTACCGTGCGTGAAAATACCATTGTGACCCTCTCGAATGACATGCTCCGTAAAATGCGCACCATACCGGTCTATGCTAAAGGCGCGGAGAGACGACCGGTTATTTTCGGTATCACCCTGACCGGCGGCTTTGTCGATTTCAACCTTTCCCAACTTGCGACACAGTGTAATACACAGTATAACGATTTTCACCTGCTTTCCATGACCCCTTCATTTTCATTTCCCTCGGGTGTTTTCACCGGCGGTCTTGGTCTTGAAGTGAACTTTCGAAACGACGTGCAGGTATACCTCTCATTTGATTCGTTCCGACTGAAGGAGAGAATGGACTATGCAGGCACAGTATTCTCACCGGGGGATTCATTATCCTACCCTGCGCAATTACAGATCCATGACACACTCTCCTGTCAGAGCTTCCATCTGGGAGTCGGGTATACCTTCCATCACCGGATACTGAAATTTATAACCCTTCGCGCAGGCATTGACTGGATTATTGCCGATTTTACCGTTAACAGTGTTTTTACCAACAGTCTCTACAGTTTGTCGACGAACACCACGTTTACGGATAACGGTTTTCTTGTGCTGCCTGAAGTTGGAGCAACATTCAAATACACTTTTCAGGCACCGTTCGCGCTCGGTGCGCTGATTTCATATCGATTACAAACCGGTGAAAAGGAACTGTATTCCCATGATGATACCGGCTATCCGTTACAGTATAGCTTTTCCGGTGTAACTTTTTCACTCTTTGCCACCTATCTGCTGAACAAGCGGTAAGGACACCCTATGCAGAATATTAAAATCGGTATATATATCCTCCTTGCCCTGGCGACAGTCCTCTGTTCATGCAGCACAATGGTTGATGCAGTTTCAGGTGGCGACATAATTCCCTACCCCCGCACACCGGGTATCATCCCGCTCGACGCATTCAGTCAATTGGTCTATTCCCATACCGCACACGATACTTCAGGAAACAGCACCGCCGATCTCCATTGTGCAATCGGCGCTGTCTACGGTCTCGATTTCGACACCCTGCTCACCCCTATCACTGAGAAAAATTTCGAACAGAATTTCCAGCTCTACCTGTATGAATACGAATGGGAGGACCTCGACAGCGGTATACTTGTCTCCTATCGGGAGCGTAATGTTGACACTACGGGCATCTATATTCACGGCGAATACTTCGGTGCACAGATAACACTATACAAAAAACCGATTCTCTGGCTGAAATATCCTGCGGCAATCGGTGATACCTGGTACCGCGCATCGCCGGATTCCACCGATACCCTGCTCCCCCGGTATGAAGTTCTTGATACCTCTGCCGTTTTTTCAATACCCTGCCAGGAAGAGGATGCAATGTCCCCGGTGGAATGTGTTCAATGCTACCTGTATAAAAGAACTGAGGCAGATACTGTCGGGTACTATTATTACACCCGTCAGTACGGTCTGGTTGGTTACCTCGAATATATTCACAGCATCTTAAGAAGAACCGTGCTGCTTAAAAGCTATAATCCCTCATGATTTTCCCCACTTTTTTGAGCGATTTTACATTCCTCAGTTGTGATATATATGAGCACTTATATCCCTCCCGTTTAATTCACCTTGGAAAGAGGATGGTATGGACATAAACAACGTTTTTAAAAAATCCTTACCGTTGATTTCACGCGCAGGTATACTGCTCTTTGTTGTTCTTTCATCACTGGGCTTTACCACGAAACAGCGAGCTCAAAATCAATTCTTCTCAAATATTGAGAACATCTATCTTTGTGATTCTCTTCTTTTTATATCTGACAGTTACCGGGGAATTTCAATCTATTCTGTAGCAGACCCGGAATCTCCCGTGTTTAAAGGTTCTATACCACTCCAATCACACAGCAGCCTGGCGGTAAATAATAACATTATTTATGCTAATTCCTACGGGTTTATTTTTGCCTTGCGATTGCATGCTGACTTTACCTATGATACCCTGGCTACCATCAAGCAGGACCCGGAGTATATCGAAGAAGAGATGTATCCGATAGATGAGCACCACGGTTTTTTCAACTGTGCCGAACCCGTTATGCTCGACGGTGGGACAAGCGGTGTCGGCGGTTCCTATGCCCGTTTTGCTGTTATTGATTCATTTTTATATTATCTCGACAACAACAGCCTTGTTACTATTGATATATCGGTTCCCGATACCATTGTCAAACTATCGGAAACCTACATTGACTGGACTGTAGAAACACTCTTTCCAACGCAGGACTATCTCTATGTTGGCGGGCGCGGCGGTATGTATGTTCTCGATCGGGTAAATCCCGCCAGCCCGAAAAATGTCTGTAAGCTCCAGCACTTCCAGGCGTACGATCCGGTTGTAGTCCGGGATACCGTCGCGTATGTCGCCCTTCGGGCAGGCAACTGGGGCGGTACTGCAAAGGATGTCCTGCTGGTGACAAGTGTCGCAGATTTCTCAAAGGCATACGTTCTGGATGAAGCGTCTACCTTTACCCCCTATGGCCTCGCAGTTCAGGATTCGCTCCTCTTTGTCAGTAACGGCTATAACGGTTTCACTCTCTTTGATGTGAAAAATCCCACTACTGTTACCAAAATTAAATACTGGGACACACCCGATACCAAAGACTTTATATGGGTAGATACCATTCTGTATACTATGGGATTTAGTAATGTCATGGTGTATGAGGTAACTGATCCGCATACACCGCAACTCCTGGCTACTATCAAGTAACCCTCAAGGATTGGTGCAGGGAACACATTTATGTTACTGCGTTTTAGAGAATGTGTTCCCTTTTTATATCACCCGGCATAGTAAATTGACATCGGTTGCCGTTTTTTCAACGAAAAATTCAATTTAATTTTAACTTTATGTAATATCCTATTATATTTCTTATTATATTTTTCAGTATTACAGGTTGTATGTTTTCTTATCAACACATTCCCGCACCATATTATGAACTTACAATTATTTCGAACATTCATTTCTGGAGTTGTTATTATGTCGCTGTTCAATTGCAATGCAGCAGATAACGAGATAACGGTTCGCCGGGCCGCTGTTGCGGACCGGTTTTATACCGGCAATGCGACAAAGCTGCGCGCCGAGATCGAGCAATACATCGCCGCCGGAAAAAAACTGAAGGAATTTCCGCAGATTATTATCAGTCCCCATGCAGGGTACGTATTTTCCGGCCCTGTGGCAGGTATCGGGTTCGCCACTATTGACAAAAATACCAAAAGGGTCTTCCTCATCGGTCCGTCGCACCATAAATATTTCAACGGTATCTCGATACCTGAAGTGGATGCCTATGAAACACCCTTAGGCAATGTTCCTCTTGATAAAAAAAACATTAAAAAACTGCAAACAAATCCGTTGTTTAGCACGCAAGAAGGTGCTCACGCCATGGAACACTGCCTCGAGGTACAGATTCCCTTTTTACAGGTTCTTCTCGCCGATTTTACTATAATCCCTATGATTGTCGGCCATCTGAAGAATCCGGCGGATGTCGCCGAGCTGATACGGCCGCTTATTGATGATAAGACACTGGTTGTCATTTCAAGTGATTTCTCCCATTACCATTCCCATACCGAGGCCAAGAATATTGACAAGCGCTCCATAGAAACGATCCTGAACGGGAACCCCGACGGCTTTATTGACGCCTGCGGTGAAACACCTATCCGTATTGCCATGCAGCTCGCGCTGAAAATGAATCTAAAGCCGCATCTGCTTGACGCCCGCAACTCCTATGAAACCGCCCCTCAGTATGGATCCGGCGACCGCGTGGTCGGGTATGCATCCATTGTCTATCTGCCGGATTCCAACGGTGCAGAAAAGAAAACTTCAGCCGATGAAAGCAACGATGCTCCTGATGAATCTACACAGGTTCTGACTGAAAGCGATAAAGCCTTTCTTCTTAAACTCGCCCGTAATGCACTCGAAAAAGCAGTCAGGGGTGAAAAACCGCCGACTCCGACCAATATCCCGTCAATTATGCAGGAATTCCGCGGCTGCTTCGTCACCCTTACCAAACACGGCGCTCTCCGTGGATGCATCGGCTATATCGAAGGCATCAAGCCGTTATATCAGGCAGTAATCGACAACGCAAAGAATGCTGCACTGGAGGATCCGCGGTTCCCGAAAGTAACGCCCAACGAGCTGAAAAACCTCAAGATCGAGGTGTCGGTCCTGACACCACCGGAGCCCTTTAACTATGACAATCCTGACGACCTGCTGAACAAGATCATCCCCGGTGTGGACGGCATCATTCTGAGAAAAGGCATGCGTCAAGCAACCTTTCTGCCCCAGGTGTGGGATCAGCTTCCCGATAAGGTTACCTTCCTGGAGCATCTTGCCATGAAAGCAGGCATGGGAAAGGATGACTGGAAAGATGCCCAGTATAAAAAATATCAGGCAATCCATTTTGAAGAAGAGTGAACCGTCAGTCCGGGCAGCGTTTTTCTCCGGGTATTTCGCGGTTATCCTGCAGTGCCTTCTTATTCGTGAATTCCTCTCCATTTTCTTCGGCAACGAACTCATACTGGGAATTCTTTTTTCCATCTGGCTCCTGTTCAGCGGAATCGGAAGTTTCTGGGGTACCAATAAAGGGATCTGGCATTATACAGTCATAATCTCTATTTATACCGGCTTTGCGTTAACCGGCATATATCTCATCCGCATCTTCCCGACGTTGTTTGAGCCGGGTTCGGTTATCCCAACGCATGCCGTAGCTATTCTATTCGTTGCATCGGAAGGGCCTGTTGCGTTCTGTACCGGATATATTTTCGGAACCCTTTCCCGCCACTCCTCTCACAGGAAGCATATTTACCTGCTTGAGAACGGCGGCACCCTGATCGGCGCGCTCGTGGTATCCGCAGCCACTCTGGTCAACGCGTCAAACTCCGCGATTCTCATTGCGGCAATAGTGCCGTTACCGCTCATTCTTCTTTTCGACACTGCACCCGCGCTACAAAAAAAAATAACGACCACCGCACTGTTTGTTTTGCTGCAACTCTGTGCCGCATTTGTCATCCTGACCATTGACACGCCGACAACCGCGTGGAAATACGCCGGCCCCGTCTCACATGTCCGCCAAACACGCGAAGGTGAACTCGCATTACTGATACATGAAACCGATACAACACTTCTTCTGAATAACTCCATTTATACCTCGACCTACAATAAGGAAATTGCCGAACAGGCGGTGCATATCCCCGCTGCACAACGCGAACAAATACAGAATGTACTTGTCATATTTGACCGGGGATACTATCAGGAATTGATGAAATACAACCCCGCGGCTGTTGATATTATCGAAGTCCTTCCGGATATAGCCTCCGAACGAAGCACTATTATCGCGCCGGAAAAATATTCGGCCGGCATAAAATTCGATCTCATTCTTCTCGGCAGTTCCTTGCCGCGTAATACAGCAACGAGCCGTTTTTACACCGTCTCATTCTTCAATCGCATGCGCTCTCTCATGACGCAAAAGGCGGTCTTCTCCTTCACCCTGCCGTTTAACGAAAGCTACATGCCGCCCGATGAGCGAACTGTTTATGATATACTGTATAATACACTTGCCTCAGTATTTTCCAATGTACTGGTTTTTCCCGGTAACGGTTATATGACATTCATGGCATCGGAGGATTCTCTTCATATACCATCGAAGGTTGATGTTGAAACGGAATATCTATCAGCATTTGTCCTGCCCTCTCTTTCTGATGATAAGATCACCCGGGCAAATACAATTACGGAATCTACCATGCTCAACACAATTACCCGGCCAATAGCTCTTCTTTTCTCTCTGAAAACATGGATGAAAACCTTTGGTTTTTCTGTGGTTGTTCTCAGTGGCATACTTATAACGATACTGGTGCTGTCCATCCTTCTACTACCAAAGAATCCTCCTGTACTCTCAGTTGCCACCAGCGGGTTTGCTACAGGCCTGTATTCTGTAGGATTGATGCTTCTCTACCAGGCAACCTACGGAAGTCTCTACGCGGAAATATCCCTTCTGCTTATGGCCCTCTCCCTGGGATTTGTTACAGGAAGTAAAATGCCCCGACTTCCCTTTTCCGACCTGAGTATCGGCATATACTGTATCGTATCATTTATACTTCTCAGTGCACTGTCCCAGCCACCCGTTGCCATCTTCTTCCTGTGCCATTTCGGCATAGGCTTCCTCAGCGCTGCACAGTTTGTTACACGGAAAGATGCCTCACCCGGTATCATCAACACTGCAGATTTGATTGGCGGGGTGTTCGGTATGGCTATCTCTTCGACACTGCTGATTCCCCTGTTTGGGATTGTGCCGGTTATGGCGGGGATTTTTGTGGTTAAAACGATTGTGGAAATTTCTAATAAATTTTTCTGTTAAATCCCCCCGTAACCCGCACGTACACCCGTAGAGACGTTACGCGTAACGTCTCTACGGGATATGGAAACAAACCACGAATATTTCAATTTCTTTTATACCATCCATTCTTCAAATTCATAATGTGCGTGCAATTCCTGTACCGCATTTATGGTAATATTGTCATTCAATCTGTCCTTTTCCCAATTAATTGGATTGTTTTTTATGTATTGACGAATACGTAATAATTCCTGTTCATTGCGAATAATGTGATCATGAAACCGTGATTGTAAAACCTGGGCGCCCGCTGTTTTTCGTAATTCGTTTATTCGTTTTGTAATGGCGGATTTAAATGAACGTAAAATTACAGATAATGAACCGGAAACGGGCGATATCGCGGACATTTTGTGGTTTACCGTAACCGCCGTTTTTGTAGCGGTGGTTTTTATAACGGGCGGTTGTGTCGCGGGCGGTTGTGTTTCGTGTGGGTTTGTTACGGGCGGGTTTGTAGAGACGTTATGCATAACGTCTCTACAATTTGTAACGTCTATACAAACGTTCGGTGAAACACGACGAACAATCCGGATTATACCATGCATATGATTCGGCATAACAACAAATCCATCCAATGCAATATGTGAATGTTTTTCACCGGTAATCCGCCATTCATCATGAACAATATTACCGTATTCATTGCATTTCATCACACCATTGTTAATCGTTCCAAACAAATTCCCTCGGTCATGGGTGCAGATGGTAATGAAATAATATCCCGGTTTAGAATAATCCCATCCGGGCAATCGCGCGGATTCTATCCGAAATTTGTTTTTGAATAATGTCATTTTATTATTGTTGAAATTTGTTGTTTCCGATTATACCTGTACAGACGCGCACCGTACGCACCGTACAGACCGTACGCACCGTACAGACGTTACGCGTAACGTCTGTACGGGAAATTTCTATTCTAATTCTTCATCAATGCCGGCATACCGGTCGCTTCAATAACATCCCGCCATAGGCTCTTATCCGGATCAATGCGATTTTTTCGCGCTACGGCCATAGCAATGGGGACATGGACAAAATGATTATGCACCAGGCTGATGAGCATGCCGGTTTTCCCAGCCATTGCGGCATGAACCGCATTAGTACCAAGACGGGCGCAGTAGAGAGAGTCATTTGGATTGGCAGGCTGGCTGCGGATGATGTAACTGGGATCGATATATTTAAGGTTAAGGTCCCTATTCTTTTCTTTGAAATATTTTTTAATTTCATCCCGCAGGAACAGACCGATATCACTTAACTTTTTATTTCCCGAGGCATCGGTCTCATTTGTTGCATCAAGAATATTCTGACCGGCTCCTTCGGCAACGAGAATAACTGCATGGTTTCGTTTCTCAAGCCGCTGTTCAAGATGCGCCAGCAGGCCGTTTCCACCGTGTAAATCAAAAGGCACTTCCGGAACAAGCACAAAGTTGACATCATTAATGGCAAGGGCGGTATGGGCTGCAATGAACCCGGATTCCCTCCCCATGACCTTCACGATACCAACGCCGTTAATGGCGTCATGCGCCTCTACATGAGCCCCGGCAACCGCTTCAACCGCGCTGGCAACCGCAGTCTCAAATCCGAATGATTTCTGCACAAAGCTGAGGTCGTTGTCAATGGTCTTGGGAATACCGATAACCGCGATCTTTAACCCACGTTTAACAGCTTCGTTCGTTATGTCAAGCGCTCCACGTTGTGTGCCGTCACCGCCGATAGCAAAGAGAAGGTTAATATTCATACGCTCCAATGAATCAACGATATCTTGAGTGCGATCACCATACCCGCGTGACGAACCGAGCAGAGTTCCTCCGTGGCGATGGATAATCTGCACGGATTCAGGTGTTAAATCTATACAGGGCAATTTGAATTCCGATAAAAAACCCCGATAGCCAAATTTAATTCCACTTATACGCTGCACGCCATAGCGATACCATAAACACATTACAATTGATCGAACAACATCATTCAATCCCGGACAGAGGCCGCCACAGGTAACTATTGCAGCGCGTGTTTTTGACGGATCAAAGTAGATATTTTTTCTCGGTCCGGCCCGCTCTATAAGCCAATTAGGATCAATGACCAGATTTTCAACACCCTTGTTAATCTCAATGTTGTACAGAATACAGTTATCATCTGACATATAATTTGCAATATAATCGTCGTCTTCACTCGATAGTGCAATGGGTGAGCTTAAGGTTGGCTTACCCAGATTTTTAATGGTAAAATCCAGATTTTCGCTTTTCATACTATTCCCTAGTAAAAGATTTAGGATTATCGCAACCTATGATAAAATAATTCTCCCATAAACCGGGTAAAAAGAATCATCTTACAAATGTGTATTTTCGTTAATTATATAATTCCAAAATATATTGTTCAATAGCAGTATAAAGGAATAAATTTTTCAGCGGTGGGTTGCAATGTGGTTAATAAAAGAAGATAAATGGTTACATTATAAATTCACCCGGTATGCCATATCCTTACCGTTTTTTACAAAACCCACCTCCAGTGGGTAGAGTTGCTGAATCTCTATCTGGCAGGTATTCAGGTTATTCCGGGGAGCAATAATTCTGCGGTCGCCGACAATCTGGTCAACATAATTGGCAATATTATTATACCCTTCACCGCCTGTACCGGCAAAACAGGTATAGATAACAATAGTCGCATGCTCTTTCAAATGATCCAAATAACAGAGGAACCGTTTGTCGTTGTATGAAAGCTCGCCTTTGGGACTGAGCATGACCGTTCTTTTCTTGGCATCGACTACACCAAGATACGGGCCGCCGACAAAAAGCATCTCAATATCGGGAATGAATTCAAGTGCATCAAAGACATCCTGCTCACCGGCTGCAATGGCAACACGCAAATCGTATACCTTTGCACATTTATCAATAAAACCGATAGTACTGTAACTGTAATAGATATCCTGCGGATCATAGCAGGGCAGAATAATAACTGCATTCGGTTTTTCCGTATCTTTAAAGGCCGGGAGATAGCCGAGGCGCTTTTCCAGCACCATACGCCATTTACTCTTCAACCTTATCTGCCGTACAGTGGATATTCTGCTTGTACGGGTTACACGCTCTCCATTCTCATCACGGCACTGGGCCGCGACCCGTGTGGAAGAGAAAAGAAAAAACAGACTCAGGAATAAAAGAAAATATTGCTCAATGGCTCTTTTTACTCTTGTATAATAACGCATGAAATATCCCCCAAAGAAAAGTTGAAGTACTACTATAACCCCCTATATATTAATCTAATTCAGGATCTTAAAGTTGGGTGAAAATAAGCACTTTTAAGAAAATTGTGGCTATTTCATATCCTTCTGCAATCGAAAGAGTAACGGCACAACCCTCAATTTGGGTTTACTATTCTATGGTTGACAGCGAGGAAAGTGGATTCTTTGGTAAATTGCCCTATATATCCCTGAGATAACACAGCGCTTCCTGTTTCAGTGCATCCGCATAGAAGTGTATTTGCCGGGAATTTTTGGAATCAAGCGACTGAATAACGCGGATAGTATCAGCCCATTTACTGTCCTTGGGAAGAAGTTTTTCAAACAGGCTGAGTGCCTTTTGCAAAGATGCTTCGTTGAGAATTACCTGCTCACGTTTGGGAGAAATTTCCAGATACAGCATGTTCATCTCAACAAGGTCATTAAAAAAATGCGTACCCAGTGATATCTC
Source organism: uncultured Fibrobacterota bacterium (assembly GCA_964543525.1). Lineage (GTDB taxonomy): Bacteria > Fibrobacterota > Chitinivibrionia > Chitinivibrionales > JANQEN01 > CBDVBE01. The sequence goes on from CAZIYW010000001.1 coordinate 92,205, forward strand.
GGGTACCAATCCTTCATGCATAGAGGCTATTTCACAAAGAACAGAGACTGTATTTATTCCCGCAAAGGAGACCGGTACACCCAGCGAGGGTGTTGTGGTTCCCCATCGTCCGGGGCCGAGCAGCATTATCCTCCCGGGTGTCTTCCCTTCAAGATGGGTAAGCTTACCAATGATACGGGCCACCGCATTTCGTTCGCTCTGAGAAAGCTTGCTGTACTCGGAAGGCAGCACACAAATAATCCAGTCCAGCGGCATGACCGCACTGCTGCCAAGTATCTGTCCCTCCGTTTTAAAGATGATATCCGATTTAGAGATTCCAACGGGTTTTTCAATGACCATATCCAGCTCTTTTTTCACCTGAAAAGGTCGGCACTGCAGAAGATTAATCCGGTAGGAGCCGTCATCAAGAAAATTGGCGGTAAATTCAATGTCAACCGGATAGGCATAGGCTTCATGGAGTAATGCAAGCAGCTCACGCATATCCCCGACAAATTCGGTATCAGTAAAAAGTGTATCAAAGGTCAATAAAGTCTTTAACCATTGGTTGAGGTGCTTGCCTGTAAATATGCCACCCGCAAGTACGGTAACAATTTGTTCTAATAATTTTTATAGTTAAAGGTGAATCCTAAAGACAAGGTATTCTTAAACCGCGCACCGGAATCCAGTTCTGCGGTTTGCGGATTAACATCAACCTGTTTATCATATAACAACTGCATATACCAGTTCAACATGATAAATTTATTCAAATTGATGGTAAGTGAATTTTCCCAGTTTATATCGGGATAGCGCCAGTTGCTGGTTGTATCCTCATCCTTCTTCGAGATGAATAGCGCTTCGTATATCTTGAGGTCGCTTGACAAGGTCCACCACGAGTCCTTATTGGTTGCTTTAAATCCGGTAACAAATTCCAGACCACCGTCATTGGTAGTCCAGTCATCCCTGGCTTTAAAGCGGTCTACTGTCTGCCGGGCTGCACAGGCAAGACGAGCATCCCAATTAACATTATCATTATTAACCAATGAACGAACCGCACCGACACTTTCAGTCAATTCAACAGGATTAACCGTTCGGGCCTGCAGGCTGTCCCGTGCATCATAAAACTGCGAAATGAGCCGGAATCCTATATAGGGATCTACCGAAGCTTTCAGAGTAAAACGTAGTACCGATTCAAGAACTATCAGGTCGGTAGATTTTTCAAAATCAAGCCAGTTCTTTTCACCGGTACTGTCCTTCTGCTGTAATTTGGTCTGGCCGTATGCAAGCTTAAAAGTGTTTTTGTTACTTAGTATTCTGGCAAGCTGTTTCTCCAGGACAGTATTATACTTTGCTGTCCAGGCAAATGAAGACAGTTCTTCACCGGTCCAGTTTTCTCCATAATAATTCCAGGAGAGAGCAATATTGGAATTGATATCAACCTTCCACTTGTCTTGCTCCTGTTTGGATGAATCATTCTGCGCACATATCAGGCAAACGCCGATAATAAGATACAGCCCAACTTTGTTAATCATAACATTCCTTTCTGCTAATGGGAGTGTAATTACCGTAAAGTAAACAAAAATACTATCCGGTTAAGGCGTCCGAGATATTTAAATCAGTTTTGTTATTGTTTCAGTATGAAAAGTTTATTTCATATAAATTTGTCACGATTTCTATTCTTGTCTATTTACCGGAATAAAGGTGGAATAAACGAAATGCGACTCTGCGTATTATTTTTATTGTTATAGGGGATAGTCACTGTGCATAAGGTGCGTGCCGACACTGAGAAAAACAGGCTCTATATTCATTTGATTGGAGCTGTTGACACCAAATCTGCAGAGGAAATTACCGACTCAATTTTGGCTGAAACAAGTAAAATGAAACCCGGTTTTAATGTAATTACGGACTTAACGCAATATAAGCCGGGTCATTTAGCTGCAGTTAAAAGCCTGCTGCAAGGTATGTAATATCTGCATATAAAAGGTGTTGGAAAGGTCGTCAGAGTTTTCGGCAGATTAAAAATGGCTCTTATGCAATTTGCACGAGCCACCAAAAGTTTCAAGGGATACAAGCCGATATATACACATTCAATGGAAGAAGCTGAAAAAAACCGGATATGTCGGACTAATCATTACTATGCAGGGTAATCTTGTATTTACTTGCCAGATACATAAACATATCCCGACGTTCATCATCTTCAGGACACTTTTGAAACTCAACTATTTCCACCATATCGCCATCCCAGTTTTTAACCGCGGCATGTTTGCTGCCACCACCGAGTATTGTGTAATTTATATCGGCGACAATATTACCACTCTGGATGCTGACTGAATTCTGGGCACCGGCAAACCCATCAATCCACATGTCAAGAGAAAACAACTGTACCCCATGCTGGGGAATACTACTGCCGATATGTGCGACATGATCAATAAATATAGAATCGCCGTCATCATCATTGACGGTAAAGGTGGTAGACCATTGTCTGCCGATAATAAGCGTCTTCGGCCAGGAGACTGTTGAGGATATCACCGGCAGGCTGTTTTTCCGGACCATGGCGGTATCATCTGTCGTATTACCGCTTGAATCGGTCAAATGGATAATGAAATACTGCGGTGCACCGGTCAATGCCAGGGTATCTTTCCAGACATACTGGTTAACAGGACTTTTAAGTACATTATTAATAACCACGCTGTCCATATTCTCGTCAATGGCCTCTAACTCAAGATAGGCATAGTCACCGGCAATAAAGTGAGATTTACCTTCTTCTCCATTAACGGTAATACTGCTGATATACGGTGGTATAACATCGACAATATTTCCTGTTGTATAGGTAATACCAACAGTGTCTTTTGCGATCACTGTTGATCCGGTATCGTGTACAGAAATAATAAGAGTATTACTTCCCAACAGAAGAGACGCCGAATACGAGGCATCCTGCTCTGCGCCGCCGTTAAGAGTATCCAGAGCGGCAGAAGTACCAGATTCGATATGAGTTATAGTGACGATAACCGACTCGCCTTCAGGATTAAAAATAGTTGCCACTATGTTGTAGGTAGACTGGTTCGTGGTGTAGGGATTCTGAGGAGGGTACTTTATGAAAATTATTTCCTTAGGCCCATTAATATCATATCTGATATAATAGGTGCGACTGTTTTCATTGGTATCGGTATCCCAGGCTTTAACAACTGCAGTAAAGGCGCTCGTGACCATTCGCTTCGCTCTTGTCCACTCGCACCACTCCGCGGCGGTGGCTTTATACCACCGCCTTGGCCAAAGGGGATGCTTCGCCCCCTTTGGAAACCCCATAATAAGGTTCCTCCACTGGAAGTGGGGCTTAAAGTTTAGTGATATATGAAAAAAGGGTATCCATTGCTTCAAAAATTTTATAATAGAGCGTAGATTTTATATTCACTGTTGAATCATTAAAATTCAGTGAGTCATTAATGACCGCACCACTTACACCCAAACCATCATTACACTCAATTTTAAAATTAAATGTTTTTGCACCGGTTACAACGGTATCTCCCTGCAACCCTTCATTTATGCAAAGAATAACCGGTCCCGTGGTATCAAAAAAATTATATAAAAACGATGTTACGGGTGAACCGTTTCCCATGGTATCCGACACCCACAGGTAGCCAGTACCGTTTCCGATAATATCGACCGGGTATGAAAAGGTCGGGAGCGATGATATTATTTTTTTTGAACTGCCTATCCCGCCTTCAAACTGCCAGGAATAGAGCACATCGTTGTCACCCACAGCCGGAGTTGACAAAAGTATAGTATCACTCTCACCGCCGCTGACGTCTGCCTGTGTAAGCGGTGAGGTTACGTGGAGTGAAAAAGTCAGCGGTATAACATCGCCATTACGCCGATACGTATTTAAAGTAATCGTTCTCTGTCCGGTATCGGGATATGAGAAAAGAAAGGTATAGTTACTTGATAAGACCGGTGCTGGTATTGACTGCACTTCCCAGTAGCGGTTCCCTTCCGCACGAATGGTAAAAGAGTCTATCTTCTCTTTGGCGGTAGCGGCAACGGTAAGCGTTTCTGTTGTAAAGATATATACCGTATTTATCGAGTCGGTATACAGCGAAGAACTTTGCGGTTGGATTACCATGTTAACATTCACCGGATTATCGAAAGAATTATACTCGGTACAGAAGACCCATACTATCCCAATACATGCCATGAGGGAAATGGTACGTCGCATACTTCTGCTCCTTCCCCGCTTAGAAGGTAAAGGTCCAGACAAGGCCAACGGCCCCCAGAAGGGCTATGCCGGCGCCGGGTTCGATGGTTACTGTTTCCCCGAAAGGTACTTCAATATCGGCAATGACAAGATATGGCTTGCTGCCGGCCGGAAGCTGTTTTGGCAAAGGGCCTGACAAGGTATCAAAATCAGCTGAAAAAGATCGGTAAAAAAGGGAAATAATGAAGGTATAAATCATCAAGACATATCGGGATAACAAAGCATCGTAACTGTTACAGCATAGTATTTTTTGTTTCATCGGCACAGTTCTCTTTCTTACTTTTTACAATTAAGAAATGTATACCTATCTCTGCATAGCACGGTATTTCTCTCCAATACGGCGGGTTTCCTTTCTGTATTCCTGAAAAAGTCTATGGCTTTTATTGTTGGTGAAAAGTGATCCCAGATTCCGCCATTCTTCAAGTGCTTTCAGATAGTACTGCTCCGTAGGATTTCGATCAAAGTTTCGAGAAGCACATAACGCCTGATAATAGTACACCTGCTGTTTCAATGTATTATAGTCGCTGAATTGTTTGGGTGCGTTCAATGATTTTTGCAGCAGAATCCGGGTTTTAACAGTCTCTCCCCGCTTATAGGCAAGCTTCGCCCGTGCAAGAAAAAACTCTCCATCATTTATAGTATTTGAGGCAAGAAATTTTGAAAGCTCTTTTGTCTTTCCCAGTTTCTGCAGGATTCTCATTTTGTATATTTTTGCCCGATCGGTCCCGGCCGTGGAAGAAGGTAGATAGGAATATAATTTTAATGCGGTTGAAAGTCTTCCCGCTGCATATTCACGCTCCAGCATATCCATAATATCTGAAGTGCCATACTGTTTGGAAAGACGCTCGATAAGTGTCGCCGGTTTTGTTGATATTTTTTTCTTCATCGGAGTCTGCATAGCAACTGTTTTATCGGATTTTGAAGATGCCGTACCGGATTTTTGTTTTTTCTGCGTTACGTTTTTTTTCGTCGGCGGTAACGCACCTCTGGCTGTCTCTGAATTTTCAGCCCTATTCACTTCGTCAGGAGTTACTTTTCCTGTACTCTTCACGCTCTCGACAGGGACCGTTGTGAGCGATTTCTGGAAATCATCGATTTTGTTTTTAATGAAAAATATCCCCCAGTAAAGACCTGCGCTTAATAAAAGTATTGACAAAGGAATACCAACAAATGGTCTCCAGGGGATTAATCTTCCCAGAGTAGGTATATACCGCTCACCGGGGTCCTCAATATAAAACCGTTTCAATATCTGCTCCGGCAGTTCATGCGTCATCTGTCGATGAATCTTTTCAAGCTCGTATAATAATTTTTCAGTACTATCGAAACGCTTTTTCCTATCCTCCTGCATGCATTTATGGATTAATCTTCTGAGTCGTAAAGGAATTGCCACTTTAAACTCATTCAAAGGACGGTACTGATTTTTCTGTTTCATGGTAACAAGTTTACTGAAATTAGGCTCAGGAAAAGCGTTCATACCGGTTAACACTTCATACAAGGTCGCACCAAACGCATAAATATCTGTTCTGAAATCCAGTGGATCACCATTGAGCAGTTCAGGTGACATGTACTGTATGGTACCGACAATCGCACCGTCAATAGTATGAAAAGAAGCATCAGCCGGACGGGCAATACCGAAATCCATCAGTTTCAATATACCGTTCGGGCAAATCATGGCATTCCCCGGCTTAAGGTCCCGGTGAATTATACCTTTATATGTTTTACCGTAGATGATGTATTCATGCGCGTGGGCAAAGGCGAGGGCCCTGCAGATAAGGATACCAATTGAGGTGCATACCTTCGGCGACAGAGCACCGCGTACACGGATCACCTGGTCGAGTGTCACACCTTCAATCTTCTCCATCTCAATATAGGGCATTCCTTTCCATTCACCTACATTATGTATATCAACGATATTCGGGTGTGTAAGTTTTGCCAGTATTCGAATCTCGGTCTGAAAACGTTCCTTGGCATCCTTGGTGCTTTCCGGTTTGATAATTTTTACCGCACGATAGACCTCGAGCTGCGGCACCCAGATTTCATACACATTTGCCATACCTCCCTGCCCCAGGACGCGGGTCACGATTCCACTCCCCAGCGGCTCATTATTTGCCACATCCGGCAAGGCAGGCGGGTGTATAAACGCCGGTTCCTCGTCTGAAAAAGGAGTCAGCTCGAATGAATCTTCACTCATAGATAAATCAAACTTTCTTGATAAATCCTATCACTGCCTGGGTTTTAAACGTTCAGACAACAACACCAACACTCTTTTTTTCTTAAAACAATACGTTGGCAGACAACTACTATCGATACAATAATCAGCTGAAAAAATAAAAAACATCCCTTTCTTTCCGCTTTTTGATAAAGCAGTATGAATCTTACTTTTTTATTATAGTTATATACATAATTATACATTTGAGGATATTTTTGACAAGAATCATTATTTGAATTTAGTACCGCGGGTAATAATAGATGGCTTCGCAGGTGGAGCAACAATGCAAAACAACCGATAAACGCCGGATAATAATCCGGTGATATCATTAAGCGACAGATAATTCATCAGAGGATACTTCCGGGTATCTACTCATTTTTCGCGAATTCACTCTGAATAAAAAGCATCGTTAATCGGAAGACAGCGTCACTATCTATATGTAAAGCCCGATAAATCTTCTGTAGTATCTGTATCTCTTTATTCGCCAGGTCACGGTCAATACAGGCGAGATGCAGACAGGTATAAAAAATGTGGCTGCGGATGTTCATATCAATTTCCCTGAAGATAAATTTAATCCGGCTGCATAATTCATCAAGTCCGTAATTCTTCAGAATTTCTATTGCTTCATTAAATATTTTCTTAATAGTGTTCTTATCCATATTCTGCTGAATATAATCCTTACCTTCAGCCAGTTGCGAGAGACCGTTAAACTCCTCCTCCTTATAGGAGCCGTCCGCTGCAATAATTGCCGTCCAACAGAAAATGGTCCCCTTGGCTACTTTTAAAGCCAGTTTCTTGTCTTTCAGCAGGTTCGGTTTTTCCATCAATCGTTCCTTTTCAAATAGTAATAACAACACATATATCCGAGGATCATTTTACCATATTAGTCTGGTATTGTCAACATTAATGATATAACCACCGGAGATAATTTATTATAAAATCGCACTTTGAAAAAAAAGATGATAAGTGACTTTGTGCTTCATTATTTTCTAAAGAGAGTCTGTAAGAAACCCGGTGAAGGATAGCAATGAAACAATTTTTTATATCAATAATAGTCATCCTGGTCCTGCTGATAATTTTTGCCTTAAAATGACCATACACTCCTATCCGTTCAGCTTTAAACTGAAAGCGCTGCCAACGGTACTCTTTGCCTATTTGTGTTTTAAATATTTGAAAATGCCCGACAAATTATTCATAGGACCGGGCTTTCTCTGTTGCACCAGTGGTGATATATTTCTTGATTTTTCACGGGAAAGCTATTTTATCCATGCACTGATCTCGTTTTTATCAGGCCATATATTTTACACACTCGGATTTCTGCAACAAGTACATTTTACAAAAGAGAGATTGCCATTTGCAATAATTGCATTTGTGTATACCTCAATCATTACCATCATCCTTTTACCCCGACTGGGAAACTTCCTTATTCCGGTCGTCGTCTATATCATGGTTATTACCATCATGGGCATCAGTGCCGCTTTTATCAGCGGTAACAGTCTGGGTATCTTTATCGGTGCTATGATTTTTATTGTCTCCGATTCTCTTATAGCAATTAATAAATTTCTTGGTTCATTCAATTATTCGACACCGATTATTATATCCCTCTATTTTATTGCTCAGTATACAATCGGCACCGGTGTTCTGCACTTGGATAATTTCAGAAAGGCGTAACCTATATTATAAATCGATTATCGATATCGTAATTTCAATGCTTCCAAATCACTTCATTATCTATGCCTGAGAAAAAAATATTCCGGGTATAATACTATATTAACCAATAATGTTGCACTATCTTTATAATATTATATAAAACAACGCCTTACGTTTATTACTCACTTCATATTAGAAATCGTAAAATCATCGAAATTCGCTTAATCCAATCATTTTTTCGCATTCTATAAGTTAAATGTGCAACATCATTGATTTTAACTTTCAGTTAAATCAACAGTTTGTACAATTCTAATCCTGGAATAACATAACTATAACAGCCTTAGTGCCTATTATGTAAGAACATATAAACATTGAGCCGGTTTTACAGTGAAAATGATTCTTTCCAACTGTTTTTTCATTTGAAATATTTCAAGGTTTATAATACAATTCGAATAGCTGTAAGAAACGATAGTACAGAAAACCGTGTAACATGCAACTTTATTAATGATTCTTAAAAATATTAACCCATTCCAGGGGACCATATAAACCATCATCAGGGGAAGTATTATGAGCTATCAGAAACATGTTCATTTAATGCTTCTTATTACTCTCATATGCTTTATTGCATGCAATAAATACACCGGTATGTACAGCGGCATACTCCATGAAAAAACCAAATGTTCAAAAAACTGCTCAGAAGAAGAGAACGATGCTTTAAGAATACAATGTTATACAAACGCAATTGAAAAAAATCCTGAAAATCCGCAGCTATATTATAAACGGGCCGAGTCATATCGAAAAACATTTAAATATACCTCCGCCATATCCGATTTTACCAAAGTTATAGAACTGGAACCGGGAAATACTAATGCCTACTATGCTTTAGCGAGTACAGCTTCACTTGCCTATAAAAAAAATTATGCGCTCTACTGGCTTGAAAAAGCTCTGGAAGCGGGATTTGATGATTTCAAGCAAATCTCTTCTGACCCGTCTCTGGATAATATTCGACAGATGAAGGAGTTTAAAGAATTGCTGGAAAAATGGGGTAATGAGCTTACTTCTGTGATGTGAGACTTCTACACTGTTCATTGTTAAATTCAGTTATGTTATCAATACTGATCAGAGAATTACCTCATGTAATTTATTCCCATTGAAACACCTGCGTGAAAATGTAACAACTTTTTTAAAAAATGTAAAGTGATCCTATTGTATCTTAACAGCACCAACTAACCAGTTGAATTTCAGACAGGTTAGCAACTGTTTACAAAAGAGTTTGCCAGAGATATTACTTTTTTTTAAGAAAAGGTAAATGAATCCTTGTTTATATTTCTCTTATGTATGAACCTTTTAAGCTATGACACGACAGTTTAATAAGTATTGCAATAAGAATCATATAACAAGGAGTAAAAAAATGGAACTGATTAAGTTTCTTATATCCTTATCTATTATCAAAAAGCTTGGTATTGCGCTGTTTGTTATAATCCATTTTACTTTCGGTTCTCAAATTAATCTCAACGAAAACTGGAGGATGCAATCGTCTGATAAGATTACTGAAACCGGAGCCGCCATCTCAAGCAATGATTTCAGACCGGAAAGCTGGTATCCGATATCGGTTCCTTCAACAGTCATAGCAGGTCTCGTATCCAACGGTGTGTATAAGAATCCATTTTATGCACAGAATCTGGCATCAATACCATCCAGTGAATTTGAAAATTCCTGGTGGTTCAGAACAGCATTTATCATTCCAGATACCGAAGTCGGAAAAAGAATATGGCTCAATTTCCGCGGGATTAACTATCGTGCCAATATATGGCTGAATGGAGAGAAAATCGCAGATTCGGCTGCGGTTGTCGGCGCATACAGAACATACGAATTTGATGTTACGGATAAGGTAACTTTTGGGAACGATTCAAATGTAATTGCGGTGGAAATATATCGATGCGAAAAGTATGATCTTGCAATTAATTTCGTTGATTGGTCACCCCATCCTCCGGACAGCAGTATGGGATTATTCAAACCGGTTTACATTAAAACAAGTGGTGATGTTAAATTACGAAACGCACATGTTGTTTCCGAACTTGACATACCGTCACTTGCAACAGCAAAGCTCACTGTTCTTGCGGAATTAACTAATGCAACAAGTACAACTGTTTCTGGTACATTGCATGGAAAAATTGGGGCAATCAGTTTTTCAAAGGACGTCACTCTTGCTGCCGGCGAAAAAAAGGAGGCTGTCTTCTCTCCCGATGATTTTCCTCAACTTGTGATTGCTAATCCTTCAATATGGTGGCCATGGCAAATGGGCGATCAACCATTATACGATTTAATTCTTAACTATAAAATAGGCGATAAGCTCTCTGACAGTATTCAGATTCAATTCGGCATACGGCAAATTTCCTCAAGACTTAATACTGTTGATAATAAAAAATACAGAACTTACTCTGTCAACGGTAAAGATATCCTAATTCGAGGTGCGGGATGGTGTCCGGATCTTTTTCTCCGACGGGATCCGAAAAGAATTGAAGATGAGATAAGGTATGTAAGGGATATGAACCTTAACACCATCAGACTCGAAGGAAAACTTGAAGAAAAAGATTTTTACGATTTATGCGATAAATATGGAATTCTTGTGATGGCGGGATGGTGTTGCAGCTATCTTGGCACAGGGTGGGAAAAATGGGAATGGTGGGATGCAGAAGATCATATGGTGGCTTATGCATCTACTCGCTCACAGATTTACCGTCATCGATATCATCCCTGTATGCTCGCCTGGTTGTATGCGAGTGACAGACTCCCTCCTTCCGATGTCGAGCAGTCGTATCTGGATATTTTTAATGAATTATCGTGGCCGAATCCCACTTTAGCAAGCGCAGGTTCATTTACCAGTACTATAACAGCCCAGACCGGTGTTAAAATGTCCGGGCCTTATAAATGGGAACCGCCGTCTTACTGGTTCCAGGATACTTACAAAGGAGGTTATTTCGGATTTAACACAGAAGCCGGCCCTGGCGCCTCGGTTCCTCCTTTAGAAAGTATTAAAGAATTCATACCGGCAAGCAATCTCTGGCCGATTGACAATGTATGGAGCTACCATTGCGGTATTGAGCATTTTAAGGATCTCCGGGTTTTTACAGAAGCGCTCGACAATCGTTACGGCCCTTCCCAAAGCGCGGAGGAATACTGCATGAAATCACAAGTGGCGGCGTATGAATCGCATCGTGCAATGTTTGAGGCTTATTCCCAGAACAAGTACACCGCAACCGGTATTATTCAATGGATGCTGAATAATGCGTGGCCTTCCATGATCTGGCATCTCTATGATTACTATCTACGTCCCGGCGGTTCCTATTACGGCTCTAAAACAGGCTGCAAACCACTGCATATCCAGTACTCCGTCAATGATCGCAAAGTCACCGTGGTCAATTCCTACTATTCGGGCTTTGATAATCTGAACGCAACAGCGGATGTCTATACCATTGACGGAGAAAAAACATTTCATAAGAGCTCAGACGTTTCACTCGGTCCTGATGAGGTTAAAAAGCTGTTTCAGATCCCGGAATTTGATACTATTTCTTCAACATATTTTGTTAAACTCAGATTAAATAACTCCACCGGCGAAATCATTGACAGAAACTGCTACTGGCTTTCAACAAAGGAAGATACGGTTAATTGGGCCGCTGACTCCGGCTATTTTACCCCGACAAAATCATTTGCCGATTTTTCCGAACTGCAGAATCTTGATACGGTTGCGATAAACTGCCTCATGAAAATTAAAAACGGCTCAAGCGAAGACACAGTTATCGTGACAGTACACAATCCGACAAAAAACATTGCCTTTGCAATCCACCTTAAACTTGTCAAAAGCACCGACAAAAAAGAAGTTCTTCCAGTACTATGGGAAGACAACTACTTCACACTCTTTCCCGGTGAAAAAAGAAATATTACATCACGATACAGACAGGAAGACGCTGACGGCGCAACACCTGAGCTGAAAATCGACGGATGGAACGTTAAAAAGGGAGCGACGGATATAAACAAAAATCCGAATAACCATTTCCCATCTTTGCCCTATAAATATACCTGCACTATCTATAATGTTCTCGGAAGAAAACTTTATGAATTTTCTTCCAGTGACCGGATTAGTAAGGCAATTACGGCCTTTCAGACCAAAAATCTCTCTTTCTGGGATAAGAAACTGGCTGCAGGTATTTACATTGTAAGCATGAAGAAGTATTATAGGACATGTAAGCAGCCGGTGGTTTCAAAAAGTGCGATGATCAGATTTTAAATATTTCTGATGTACTGAAAAAGGAGTTAAAAAAATTATAGTCGCACAGGCTTATCCGTGTTCTATTTTTTTACCTGGATATATACTCTCTGAAAACAGAACCAGAAGGATAAACATGAGTAAAATAGCCATAACCCTCGAAGAAAAAGATTTAATAGAACTACAGGAAATACTTCTTGACGATGACAAGGACGCCGCTTTGTCATTTCTGAAAACATGCATAGCTACGAAATTACCCTCAAAGGGCGACGCGCACTGTGACTCGACGCGGATTAACCCCTATCTGCAGAAGCCTGAGAGATTGGGGTAAATGTTTTTTATCGTGTTTGTGCGCGGCCATTGCATCTACCACACGTGCATTGTCCTCGTAATCGATTAGTAGTACGATTAAAACTAAGATTACGATTTATTTAGTACCTTCAGGTATACATCGAGAGTAGCCTTCGCCATGATCTCCTTGGTGAAATGTGTCAGCACATTACTTCTGCCAACCTCACCGTACCGGCGGGTTAGATCCTTATCCTGCATGCACATAATTATTCTATGCGCCAATGCTTCATGATCACGTACCGGGACAACATACCCGTTAATACCATCATGGATAATCTCAGGCATGCCACCGGCTCGTGTGATTACCATCGGTTTCTCTGTTGCCTGTGCTTCCAGCATGGTCAACCCGAATGGCTCCTGCGCGGAGGAGGGATATACGCACACTTCGGCAAGATTGTAGAGTTCAGCCATCTGATCGATAGTGAATGAGTCGATATAGATATTGTCTTTTAATCCAAGTATATCGATCAGCTCGGACATGAAAGCCATATCACCTTCAAAATGGGCATCCCAGTCGATAATATTACCGGAACCTGCAAGGACAAGCAATATGTTATCAATCTGTTTTTTGACAATTGCAGCGGCTTTTATGCTAATATCCCCACCCTTGCCGAGAGAAATCCGGGCAGGATGAAATATGACCCTTTTACCTTTCAGGTTGGGATACTTCTCATATAACGTTTCCAAATCGTCTCGTTTCCGGAATTTATCAGTATCAATGCCATGATGCACCACAGTGATTTTATTGCCATCAAATCCGGCTCCTGCAATTTCCTTTTTAATAAAATGACTCACTGCAATAATGTGATCCCAGGGAAATCGTGCGGTCAGATCAAGAAATATCGGCTCATCCCACACGTTATGTGCGGTCAGGATTAACGGCACCCCGCGCTTCTTCGCCTCCTGTTTCAGAATTTCAGGATGAAGGCGTGTAAAATAGTGCATGTTATGGGCGTGAATGATGTCGGGATTCGCCTCATCCAAAAACTGTACCAGCTCTTTCTCAAGCTCCTCCTTCGGAAGAGGATTCTTTGTCTGAAGTAATCTGTTCAGATCCATAACCTGTGTTCTTACCACCTCAATCCCCTGATAGGTTTCCCGATCCGGCGTCTCAGGCACTGAAGAGGTAAAGACCCACTGATGATGCCCTCTCTTTATAAGTTCAGGAAGCAAAATAGACAAATGGGTCTCCACCCCGCCAATGGTCGGAGGGAAAGCCCAGTGAAGATGTGCGATACACAATCTGCTATCCGCCATACTGTTATCTCTCCTTTACATTGGTTATGGTTGTTTCTTTACCGCCTTTAAGCTGTACAAATTTACCAAACACGTACATTTCCATTGATTGTCTAGCGCTGGCATCATAATAAAAACTCATACTATCATTCTTTGCGGAAACATTCAGCCGCTTTCCTCTATAGTAAATGGAAAAACAAACGCTGCCTATTTCTTCCGGAATGTGTGGGTTGAAAGAAACACGGTCCAATCCGATACGCATACCACAGAATCCGTTTACAACTACCTGCCATGTAGCGCCAAGTGATGCGCCGTGGATACCGCCATCAGTATTGTTATAGAGATTATGAATATCCGTATACAGGCAGGCAAGAAAATAGTTATATGCTTTCTTCATGTCGCCTACCTCAGCTCCCATAATTGCATAAGTTGAAGGACTGAGTGAAGATTTGTGCAGGGTTCTTTCATCGTAAAAATAGTAGTTCGCCTTTTTTGTCTCCATATCAAAATCATCAGAGAGCAGGTAAAGCAGAATCAGCGTATCACCCTGTTTTACATATTGCGTTTTGCACAGTTCCTTCACCGAAACATGTTTTTCCGGCAATCCAGGCAGGTAATATTTTTCCCTCTTGGGCAGAGGAAACTTTTTCAGTTTAAAAAAGCCGTCGAATTCTTCAATAATCCTGTCTTTTCTTCTGGGAGGTTTTTTTATGGCATCCGCAACTGCCGCCCATCGACTGATTGCCTTTTTATTTAAATTGATTTTTTCCAGAATCCGCGAAACTTTGCCTTTATCAATTGATTCGAACTCATTCAGACAATGTAACGCTGCATGAATATTAAACCGCGCCATACCATTGGTGAAAGCGTTGTTGTTGGTATTTGCGTGGAATTCATCGCAACCCATGACGCCATTGATTTCATAGGCTTTGGTTTTTTTATTATATGAAACGCGGCTGACCCAGAACCGTGCCGTCTCAAGCAACATCTCCAGTCCGTATTTCCACATAAAATTCTTATCGCCTGTAATATGGTAATAGTGCCAGGTACCGTATGCAACGTCACAGACAATATGTTCTTCTTCACCTATGATTGTGCGGACGGTCCTCCCGTCAAGGTCGATGGTGAAACGGGGTGTCACTTCAACGCCCTTATCAGCGGACTCCCATGGGAACTGTGCCCCTTCATACCCACGGCGCTTCGCAATGTCGCGGGCGGGGTCAAGCCGGTTGTACCGGTACATAAGCAATGCCCGCGCCGCTTTCGGATCGGTGTAAATAAAAAACGGCAGCATAAACAGTTCCGTGTCCCAGAACACGTGGCCCTTGTATGCTTCGGCGCTTAATGTCCGGGCACCGATACTCGCCTGCTCCTCATCAGGATTCGCAAGAATTAAAAGATGATAGATATTAAAACGTAACGCTCGCTGCGGCTCCCCGTTGCACCCAAGCTTTACATCCGAAATATCCCAGCGTTTAGCCCACCCGTTTTTATGATCCATAAACATCCGATCAAATCCTTTCTTTACCATATCCTTTAAGAGGGACACTGTTTTGGCTTTAACAGTACGCTCAGTAATCCCCTTGTCACGGGTTGTATTAATCGCAAAAAACTTGGTAAAACAAACGGTCCGCTGTTTAGCCGCTTTGAAGGTAAACTTTTCTCTGATTTCAGTATTTTCCCTGTTGCCATTTCTCACTGACAGTTGTGTTGCATAAGCCAGGATATACCGGTGTTCAAAGGTAATGTCCGAAAGATAATTAACTTTACCGATGCGGCATTTCTCTTTGGTGATATAGTGCATTTTGTCACCTTCAGTCATAACTCCTTTATTGGTAACCGTGTCATCCACCAGAGACTCGATTTCAATTTCCGCGGAAGCGTCCAGTGGAGTGACAAGGACACGCATTGCACCGCAATGTTTTTCATCGATACAGAAGAACCTGACTGATTCAATGCGGTAACGCTTTTTTTGTTTGTCGGCCAGAACGGTGTTTCTGACCAGTATACCTTGCCGCATATCAAGGGCGCGGTAATGGGAAACAACCTTCATGGTTGCATTATCGAGAGATTCCCCGTTCACTTTCATTCGGAAGCACGCCGGATTGGGGGCATTGACCAACTCTGTAACCTGCGTGTTTTTTGCATCGTACAGCCCGGCAAAACAGGTGCCAGGTGTAACCCCTTCGGGCAGGTCCTCCAGAATGCCGCGGCTGCCGAGATAGCCGTTACCTAATGTAAAGAGCGTCTCATACAATGTCTGCTTTTCCGGTTCCCACTTTTTTTCCTCCACGAGCCATTCACAGCTACTCACGGCGGGCAACCTGTTCACGAGCATACTTACCTCCCTCCTGAAAAAAAAATGACAACACCCAAGTTTTTTGTATGTTGACTACTGATAAATAGAAACATGATCATCGACGATCTTAAAAATAACATTGTATCGTCTGAATAAAATATCACTTTCCCGTTAAAAAAGCGATTAAAATTGTAGTTTCTTAAATTTTAACCCGCTATCATTGACAATTGTTTTACCGTTATAAGGAGCGTTTTTTTACCGGGAATATATTATTTTTTTATTATATAATAAAATAATAATTATAATATATAATTTATAGTACCTGCCATTTTCCGGCATATAGTATCCATTTTCCATGGCTATTATCCCACTCCATCAAACGAGGTTCGAATGAAAAATATTTATGGGAAATATCTCGATGAAGAATTGTGGTTGATAAAAGAAAATGAATGGATTCCTTCATTACAGGCAGTGCGTGAGTCCATGTTCTCCATAGGAAACGGATACATGGGGATGCGCGGCACGCTTGAAGAGCTTCCTAAGGATTGTATTCCCGGCACCTACATCGCCGGCATTTACGACCACGTAATGGCCCGGGTAGCCTATCTTGTGAACCTGCCAAACCCATTCAATTTCCGTTGCGCAGTTAACGGTGAAAAACTGGATATCAATTCCATGGAAAACCACCGGCACAGACGAATTTTGAATCTCCATAAAGGATTACTGGTCAGGAATACCGAATTCAGAAACGCCTCCGGTGAACGACTTGAATACCAATCCCTCAGATTTGTTTCGATGCATTCAAAAAACATTGGCGTCATGCAGGTAATGATCACTCCACTGGATTGTGACTGCCTCCTGGAAGTACATACCGGTATCGACACCTCGGTTTCGAACAAAGGTATGCAGGATGAAGGTGAGAAGAGGCATTTCAGCGTGAAAGAATTCGGCCAGGAGAAAAATGCAGTGTATCTGGTTGTTGAAACCCTTGAAAAGCGACACGCGGTTATATTCTGGAGCGGATTTTATTATGAACTTGACAGTAAAAAGGTATTCGCGGAAGATTCTGTTGTTAAATTCACATTGCAAAAAAGGCAACCGGTCTTTTTTACAAAGATATTCTATATAGAACATTTTCCGTGTAACAGTTCTTATGCCGCCCATAAAAAAAATACTTATAAAAAATTTTATCGCAGCTTTCACACCGATTTCAACACCCTGCTTAAAGCGCATATCAATCAATGGGAGACACAATGGGACACCGCGGACGTGCAGATTAAAGGAACGGCAAACCTGCAGAAGAATCTGCGGTTTAATATTTACCATTTGTTAATATGCGCTCCGGATAATGACGGCTTCTCCAGTATCGGGGCACGTACACTCTCCGGCGAAGGGTACAAGGGGCATGTATTCTGGGACTCCGAGATATTCCTGCTTCCCTTTTATCTCTTTACCAATCCGAAAGTTGCAAAAAACATGCTTCTCTATCGATATAAAAGAATTGATATGGCGCGCGAACTGGCAAAGGAGGCTGGGTTTGAAGGGGCAAAATTCCCCTGGGAATCTGCCGGAACCGGCGATGAACAGACCCCTGACTGGTCAAGGGATATCAATGGAAAAATCGTAAAAATCTTCACACATACGATGGAAATTCATATAACAGCCGATATTGCCTATGCGGTATACAATTACTATTCCGTTACCGAAGACGAGGACTTTATGGACCGGTATGGGTATGAAATACTCTTTGAAACCGCCCGGTTCTGGAAAAGCCGCGCCGAGTACAAGACACGAAAGCAAATTTATGAAATCACCCATGTAACAGGGCCCGATGAATTTCATGCGGATGTCAATAACAATGTGTATACCAACTTCCTCGCACGATGGAATCTGAATACGGCATATAAAATGTGTAAGAACCTGAAAAAAAACAATCCGCAGGTGTACGCTGAGTTGAAAAGAAAACTCAGTTTAAAAGAAAGCGAAATTTCAGAGTGGCATACGGTAGCTACTAAATTAAAAAACCCTGTTGTCAATAATAACGGCGTTATTGAGCAGTTTGACGGCTATTTCAAACTGCGAAATGTACCGATTATGGAAACGGATGAGAACGGCATACCCATACTTCCCTCCCGGCTCGGCTCAAAAGAACTGGCAAAAACACAGCTTATCAAGCAAGCCGATATACTTATGCTCATGCACTTATTTCCCCATGTTTTTAATTTTAAAACCGTGCGCGCCAATTATGATTACTACATGCCCCGAACCGTTCACCGCTCCTCGCTGAGTCCCTCCTTCTGCTCCATTGCCGCCTGTCAGGCAAAGGATATCTTTCGCGCGTATCACCTCTTTAACGTCTCACTCAGGGCTGATGTCAGCAACCTGTACGGCAACACCCATGAAGGAATTCATGCAGCCAGCTGCGGCGGTACCTATCAGGCCGTTATTTTCGGTTTCGCCGGTATTACAATTCGTGACAAAACTCTTTCCATCAATCCGAGAATTCCCCGTACCTGGAGCAGACTTATTTTTTCCCTGTTATGGCGCGGCTGTCTGCTGAGATTCGATATCGACCACAATACGGTTACCATTCTCATTCAAAAATCCAAGAGAAAACAGATTAAAATAAGAATATTCAACACAGTGCACACACTCCAACGGAATAAAAAATATACTTTCAAACGAAAAGAAAAACAGATTTTCGGATTCTACTATTAATACTGCTCAAAAAAGGATTACGGTTTATGAAAAAACGAAAAAATGAACCAAAAGCCAGGCAATTGAAGATTGCGCATATTCACTGGGGATTCCCTCCCATTATAGGAGGTGTTGAGACACATCTCACCATTATTCTGCCGGAAATGGTCTCTTTCGGCCATGAAGTCAGCCTTCTTACCGCAAAGGTAGCAGGTACGGAAGATCAGAGTGAATATAAAGGGGTTAAAATCACCCGTACGCCGATAATGGATCTGAACTGGCTGAAAGATCGGGGATTTATAGGGCTAGAGGAGGAAATCCATCAGGTATTCAGTGACTTTCTCGATCGTCATTCACCGGATATTATACATGCCCATAATATGCATTACTTCAGTGAAGTGCACATCAAAACGCTGGCGCAGCTTGCAGAGAAGCGCGGCTGCCCCCTCTTTCTGACTGCACACAATGTATGGGATGATTTGCTGTATCTTAACCTTACGCATAACATCCCCTGGACCCATATCATAGCCGTATCACACTACATTAAAAAGGAGATGATAGGGATCGGTGTTGACGACACTAAAATAACCGTTATCCATCACGGGGTGAATCAGGAGCAATTTACACCCAGGAAACCGCCTGCGTCAATATTTGCCAAATACCCCCAGTTGAAAAAAAGACCGGTTGTGTTTCACCCGGCCCGGATAAGCCTGGTAAAAGGATGTGACATCAGCGTAAAAGCCATTCGTATTGTAAAACGAAAGTATCCGAATGTATTGTTCGTATTCGCCGGCGCAAAAAATATCATTGACTGGGAAGGTACCCAGCAGGGAGACATCGCCTATCTGGTCAATCTAATAAAATATTTTGACCTTGAGAATAATGTCTTGATTGACATATATCCACTTGATCTGATGCAGGATCTGTATGCCGCAACCGATGTGGTGATCTATCCATCCAGTGTCGGAGAACCGTTCGGTCTGATCATGCTTGAAGCCATGGCTATGGCAAAACCGATTATCGTCACCAATGTGGGTGGTATGCCTGAAATAGTGCATGACGGCATCAACGGCTTTGTGGTCCCGGCACGGGACTTCGATGCACTGGGATATCGCGTTATCCAGGTACTTGACGATAAAAACCTCAGGGAGCGTCTTGGAAGAACCGGCCGGCAGATACTTGAATCACAATATACCAAACGGAAAGTAACCTGGCAGACCATTTCGCTTTATGAAAAATTTTTGAATCAGAAATAAACCCGATAAGAGTCCGGATTCGGCGAAAGGCATATACTCGTTCCTGCCGGGGATGCGGGATAACCTGTTTTCTCCAGTCATTTCGACCGGACTCTACTTATGCTCCTCATACAATTTCTGTATCTCAATACACTCGTGCGAAGACGGCCTGGTACAGAAGTTGGACAGGAAACGCTCGAAGGCCTTAATCATGATGTTTTTATTGACAACGTTGGGCTTTTTTAAATAGATACCTGTTTTCGAACGGGCTATATAATAATTGGCATAGTAGGATAATCTCTTATAGAATGAAGGGATAGTCAGTGCCTTTAAAAAGTTTTTAAGCGCATCGTCGAATTGTCCCCGGTGAAAATGCACCCGGCCTTTTATATAAAAATAATAACCATCATTTACCGAGCGCGAGCTCCCGAGTTTTGCGACACGGGTATAATTCCCCGTCTCTGCCAATGCTCCCATCAGACAGAGAAATAGGGTGTCATTCAGATTCTTAAAACCGGATAACAGGTTAATTGTTCTGTTATAATGACTTCGTCTGAATGCAAGAAACGCTTCCTCAAGTGATTTCTCGTCCATCAATTTCTCTTGTATAATCGATTCCTTGACTTCCGGTTTCTTCTCATCAAGCTGCGCTGATTTTTCCCCGTTTGTTGCTTTGGGTGATTTCCTTACCTTCTTTGCCTTCACGGTAGAGACAACCCGCGCAGGCGGTTTCTCATTTTCCATTCTCTTTTCAACGATATCCATCGTCTGTTGAATATTTTGCCTGTCTGAGTCAGTCCTTTTTTTAAACACGATTACGCTGAAAAGGAAAATAATCATGAAGGTAACCAGCAGGGGTATTAAAAACACAAACTTTAATCCGATTTTTCTCTCATACTCATCCGGGGAAAGGGATATAAAACTGCCGGGATTCCGAACATAGCGGTATATGGTTTCCTGGGGATTATCTATCTCATACTCCTTCAGTAATTCATCAATTTCTTCTAAAACTTCGTCAACGGCAGCGTATCGATCCGCCTTAACCGGCTTGAGACATTTGGCAATAAGCTCCCGTACCTTTTCATGACAGTGACTCAGTGAATCCGCATCATACGAGTTATTTATCTTGGCAACAACAATATCCGATATATTGCTCTGATCAAATGCTTTTTTTGCCGTTATCATTTCATAAATTACGCAACCGAGACTGTAAATATCCGAACGGAAATCCAGTTCATCCTTTCTGAGCTGCTCCGGTGAGAGGTAGAAAATACTTCCGACCACCTGAATAGCAGACGTATGAATCGAAAGGTCGCGCGGCTTAGCAATACCGAAATCTCCCAGTTTTACCTCACCTTTCCTTGAAATCAAAATATTTGCCGGTTTTATATCCCGATGTACTACCCCAAACCGCTGGACATTGTAGAGAGTGTATGAACAGTTATGCAGCGCCTGAAGAGCTTTACAGATAAAGTGAGCCACAGAAAGAACAACCGGAATGGGTATCCTGCCGTTGCTGTTGATAAGATAATAGAGACTGACCCCATCCACATACTCCATCTCAATATAAGGAATCTTTCCCTTGAATTTCCCGAATCGATAACACTGAATAATATTGGGATGATTCAGATTGGCGCTTATCCGCGCCTCGGTAACAAACCTGTCGTTATCTATTTCCGAGGAAAGCTTCAACAGCTTAATAACACGGAATACTTCAAGAGACTCGTTTTTAACCTTATATACACGAGCCATACCACCTTCAGCAATCGCCTCGACAATAACATTGTCATCGATACGTTCGCCGATCTTGGGAATGTATTCTATTGAGGTTGTTTTTGAAATCATGAATAATGCAATACTATCGGAATTATTATACGATTACATAAAAAATAGGACTTTTACAGGAGGGATACAAGGCATATAATTGGCAGACACAACAGATACAATCGCTGTAACCAGTATACAGTGTATTATTTTCCTGCAGGATCGCTTGTTTTTTTCATTCGTCGACGCGGGGTTCTTTTCCTTTTACACTTGTGTATCGGTCTGATGATAATGGAATCACCATCGACAGACAGCTCAGCCGTATCCTCCGAGAGCCCGATAAGCTCTCTGATTGGTTTCGGAAGAATAACTCCCTTTGAATTTCCTATTCTCACAATTGATATTTTCATACCACCCCCGGAAAGTGTTATCCACATGGTAAATAATATAAACAATGTTATAACATTATCGTAGGGATAAATAAAAGAACAGGGAAATTTCTATCATCGTGTTGTTATCCATAAAGGTTCCTGGCCGACATCCTACGTTACATATCCACCCTACGCATGGATTATTTTTATACCGATTGAGCAGCGATACCGGGGCGCTTCACATATCTGTCCGCTATGGTGGAAATCCGTATCGCGGTTTCAATCACAACATCCCTTTACGAAGGATACACCCGGCAAAAGTATATGAGCATAATGTCAGGATATTATTTTCACGTTTAGGAGGATATATGGAAAAAAAATTCCAGGATTTACCGGCGCGATACAATAAATACAGCGACGAAGATATGATTCGGGAATCTTTGAGCTTTTACGAGGAGATGAAACAGAGGCGTACTATACGCTTTTTTTCCGAAAAACCGATACCCGGAGAGGTCATCGAGAACTGTATCCGTACAGCATCGACTGCACCAAGCGGAGCCAATTGCCAGCCTTGGCATTTTGTCGTCATAACAGACCCGGATGTAAAGAAAACCCTGCGAAATGAGAGTGAGAAAAATGAAATCGAATTTTATAATAAAAAAGCGCCGCAGGAATGGCTAAACGCCCTCGCTCCCCTGAAGACCAATGAAGACAAACCATTTCTGGAGAAAGCGCCCTGTCTGATAGTAATATTTGTTAAACGATATGACATTGATGAACAGGGTGAAATAGTAAAACAGTACTATCTCAATGAATCGATCGGTATTGCCACCGGCATGCTCATTACAGCCCTGCACAAAGCCGGTCTCGGCACACTGACCTATACTCCCAGTCCGATGGGATTTCTCAACAAGGTCTGCAACCGGCCTGAAAACGAACGGGCCTACATGGTAGTTGTTGTCGGCCATCCTGCCGACGATTGCACTGTACCGGACCTGGAACGAAAAGATTTGGAGGATATTACGACATTTATATAGACAGTCAATCATGGAAATATTCTGGATTCTCTTTCAATCGAACACCTTTTTCCATCAAACAAACGATGGAAACACATCTCTAAATGGTAAAAGGAAAAAATGGAACTTCTACTACAGGAGCTTAGCAGCCAAAGAGAAACCGCTCCCCGCAGAAACTGTCATTCATAACAAATTTCGTTATCCCTGAGACCGCCTCCGTCGAGTTAAGCATCTCAATCATATTCCGGGTAAAGTGCAACGTTTTCAGAATCTTCCCTTGGCAGTCCGTTAATGCAATTTTTTGAATATGGTTTTTTCAAGAATAGTGTAGCCGACAAATGCAATAAAACCGATGATGCCGATAACGCCCCAGAGAATCATGCCCTGATCCATAAAGCTATCCAGAAGGAGGCCGCCGATAAACGGAGCAATAGACCATCCGAAAGACCTGAACAAACCGTACACTCCCATATATCGCCCTTTTGCGTGTTCAGGAGCGATATTTGCCACGACAGCATTTGCTGTGGGAGCGAAAATCATCTCACCAATGGTTATTATTATTACCGATACGGTAAGAAACATGAGTGAATCCGCACCGCCGAACGAGAAGAAACCAAATGCATAGATTAACATACCCGCCTGCAGTTTCCGCATACTCTTTATCTTCTCTATCAACGATGTGGTAGGATATTGCAGAATAATTACCATGAGCGCATTCAGCATGAAGAGCCGTCCGAACTGCGCCTTGGTAATCCCCACATATTCAGTAGAATACAATGAGAAGGTTACCCCGAACTGTCCCATGACAACAAAAAACAGAAAGCTGACTATACAGAAGGCAAACAGTTTAACATCCTTCTTCAATTCAAAGAGGTCGGTAATTACGAACCTTTTCCGCTTTTTGACCTGAAGCGATTCTTTTACAAATAACAGAATAAACAGGCTGCTGATCAAACTCATGACGGCGCTGAGCATAAAGAGGTATACATAGGATATTTCCGCTACAATACCGCCAATGGCAGGACCAACGGCAAATCCGGCATTGGCGAATATTCTCATAATACCATATGCTTGCGTCCGCTGCGTCGGTGCAGTGATATCGGCCAGCATCGCATCTGTTGCCGGCATGAAAAGTGCGCCCATTACCCTGGCCAGCATATACAGTATCGTAAGCATGAGAACACTCGGCCTTGTTTTTATAACCCAGGCTATGGCAAAAAAGACAAATGCCCTGAAAATAGTAGACAACCACATGAATGGTTTGCGACCATACTTATCCGAAAGGCCGCCTCCGATTATCATGGCAAAGGAGTTGATAAAAGCGGCGAACATCATCAGAACACCAACCGTTTTTAAAGGGACAGCCAGTTCCGTATGCAGATAGATACTGAAAAAAAGCATAGACACGGCGAAACTGCCCACAACGAGCAGTCTGGACAGGAAAAGCATCCACGCCTGCCTGGTGTACATCCGAAAGATAGAAAACAGTGCGGATAAATCGGGCCGGTTTTTTATTGAATTATTCATGTTTTTTTGAAATCTATACGGCCCTAAATAATCTGCAGCCAACTGTGCAGCAGAAACTCAATTCTGCCTATCAGCAAAGCAATTCTCCCCATGACCGTATATCCGAAAGCGGCACCGAAGGCAATCATAAGGATAATAACCCCGTACTTGCTTGCTGTGCCAAACCATCCTTTGTGCTCTTTTGAAAAGAAAAAGTAAAACAATGCAGCCATGATACCGGTAACCATTACAATATTGGAAAAAGATCTGCCCAGGGAAAAAGCCCCGTCTTCAATGACAACAAGCGGAATCATGGAATTGCGAATCTGGGCGATAAAATTGGACATGAGATATCGCACAAAGTTAAGGCCTGCAGTGGTACCGATAATAAATGCCAGTGCCCATCGTGACAGCCAGTGAATACCGGGAATGAGCTTGCACAGAAGCAGGATACCGAGCAGGAGCGGCACGATATAGAAATAATTCGCTGCAATCTCCGCTTTAATATCAAACGTATCGGCTACCCATTCCGGAAAAAGGCGACCTATCAGATTCGGCATGAGTGTCTGCCATATCCCAATTACCATCCAGTAGGCGGCGGAAACTCCCACGAACAGATGCTCCGCAAATTTATACAGGGGGTTGTCATCGTAAAGAAATGAAAATATTGCCAGCGTAAGAAACGACGCAACCCATATACCCGGTCCGGAAGTAATGGGAACCGCTTTACCGGTAACGGCGAAAATAATTGCCGTTGCTAAAACCAACCCTGCAATACCGTAGCCTATAGTTTTTTCGTTCATTTGTGCACCTTTTCCGCCAATCGCATTACCCGTTACGTTCAGGGACGGGAGTACATTATACGGACATCTTTCTTGTCACAAAGTAACAGATGTTTCCGACCACAATGAAAAAAATGATAATCAAATGAGCGATTGTCTGCGGTCCCATCCGCATTATCGCCATATTTTCATCACCGGCAATTTCCGGATACCTCTCCTTTACCAGGGACTCATATTCCGCAGCCGCCTTAATCCCGCCCAGTACACCTGCCAATTGACGCGGGAAATAAGGAAATACCTGAGGAGCCTGTACCGCAGTTGAACCGTTAATAATAGGAACACCGGCCGGATCGGAACCGAACTGTATCCACTCAATAATACCGGGATATCCCGCGCTGACACTGACTATCAGATCAAAATCCTTTAAACTGCTCACATGCTCCATGAGCGGTATACTGTTAATGTCGGTACCGCCTCGGTCAGTGGTAAAAAGCTTCTTGATATTGGTACGCATAACATTGATAACGCCCTGGTTACCACTTTTAAATCCCAGGTCAACGTAATCCTTGCCGTATTGATAATCGGGAAATTTCTTCTTCAGCACTTTATCAACAATTTTTGAGGTCATAACCTGTCCCATGGGCCATAATGCCACAAAATATAGATTCACCTCCTTTGCCGCAAGCTGCCGGACAAAGGCTGTTGCCATTGGATGCAACTCCGGTTCACTCGGTGGATCATAATCCATGGCAACCAGCACCTTGGCATCCTTCGGCAGGGATTCAATGGTTGCAAACACCTTTTTCGTCATGGCGCTCGGAAATTCCCTGAATTGCAGTTTGCCGATCAGTGAGATGATTATTGATACACCAATCAGGCAATATATTATCCTTCTGTCAAGGGTGCTCAGTTTTTCGAAAAATCTTTTAACCCGCATATTCATGGCATCCTCTTATTATTTTCGTATAGCATGGTTTCGCGACACATACTTTAATCATTTCCCAGATATGAGCTTTCAACACCAAGGATAATTTTCAATGATGTTGAGATAACCCCCAGGGAAATACCTATCATTATTGCCCGCTGTCCCGCAAGATTGGGCACATTCATTATCCAGTTTGCCAGTTCCGGTATGGTCAGGAAATTGAGTTGCTCCGGCAGCCACAAGGTAAGCAGCGAGCCCAGAAAAGTACGACCCAGCAGTATTATAAATGCGGCGACAAGCAGAATGGTTGCTTCTCTGTTCTTCGCTCTGAAAGCTCTGAATGACGCACTCGCCACAAAGAAGGCAAGCAGTGAAAACATGGTTGCGCCAAGGGGAAGAAACACATATTCGTAAAGCGCATAAAAATGGCTTCCCTCTATGTCAACTTTGCCGGCAAATCCTTCAGGATTCCCAGTTTTCAGAAGTCCCGCTATCAGCGTGATAAAAAAGCCGGCCACCGTAACGAGACTGTATCCCCATCCCTTTTTACGCTTGTATATTTTGTCCCCATGCAGCTTAATAAGGGCGCCGCCGCCGAGTATAAAGGCAAATACCGCAATAATATCGAAAAACACGGTAAATTCCTCACCGAGGGAGCCAAAGGGCGCCCGTGGTATAAACGCCGACAAAATAAGGACAATACCGACAATAAATGTTATCAGCAGAGGTATTTGTCTTCTCATCCGTTTCTCTCCAATTCTTTCACCATGTTACTCAATGACGGCAAGGACAATGCAACAGGTCGAATATGAACAATCAATCAAATTGTAATTTCTTCCTCAGATACGCCATTGGTATTGCATTGATATATTCAATTACTGTTATAATTAAATGGTAGTCTATAAAGTAAACCATTTTACCAGTACCTCCGTAACTCGCGCGAAGAAACCGCCGCCCAAAATGCCGGCAAGCGTTGAACTGATTGAACCGGCTGCAATAAAAAACATGGCAATCAGTTTCCCTATATCCTGACCCTTTAACGATCCGAGCTGTTTCGGATCTCCTGATAAATACGCGCTCGCCGCAAAAAGCTCTTCGCCGATAAGTGTATAGTCGCAGGCTGCGACAAAGAAGGGCAGTTGTGACGGCATAGCGGTACCGGCAATTTGAATGGCGCCTACAGAATTCCCTGTTTCCGCCAGTATCAGGGATTCGGCATAGAAAGCGCCCATATACAGTATGGTGGCGGGTTTCTCTCTGATAATAATGCCATTGACTCCCGCCACATAACCGAACTGTTCGTCTGTCAGATAGTGAATAGCGTCTTCATGGTAAGCTTCGGGCCGCCCCGCGGCAAGATACGCCTCCTTGACAACCTCACGAGCGGTGGTCATGACCAGAGAGCGGGAACAGGGAACCTGCACCTTTGTATCATATTCGGCGACGGTCCTCGCCACCCGATGAAGTATCGTCAGTCCCGCGAGCGTCTGGACATTATCAAGATCCATGAGGCCGGGAACAAACATGAGTGGCCGTCCCATTTCCGTGGCACGACCAATAGCCTCTTCAACCGCATTCAACCCGGCAATGCGACGCACGTACAACTTTTTACCACTTTTCGAAATGTAAATAAATATAAAGATCGAGGCGGAAAGCAGTATGGCCAGGATCAGAGCGGTAATTTTCCCGGTATCAAACCACTGGGCCTTTGCAATAACCGGATTTGTTGCCGGTGAAAATGCCGTCTGGTTTCCATCATAGGAGGCAACTTTATAATAGTAAGGCACATTGTTTTTTACTTTGTTATCATTAAAATAAAACGAACCCGCTGTAACCGATGCTATTTTTTCAAAATTGTCCGTATCGCTTTTGCTTCGGTAGATATGGTATTCAACGAGTGATTCATCCTCCTGATCCATAGCCCATTCTACAACAATCTTACCGCCGTTATCGTTTGGTGCATCCCGGGCAGTAACCTTTTTAGGTGCGGCAATAGCCGCATTCTTTTCGGGCTCAACTATTGAACCAGTATCGGCAACAATTCTTTTGTGTAAAGAATCAACCGATTCGGCGTATATAAAAATTGCGCCCAAACAGGTTAAGAACAGTTGCCGCATTGCTGATTGTATCAATTAAGCCTCCGGGACAAATCTGAAAATTTTCACACCTATTTATTCCCTGAATCGTTACTTTCCGCACCCTTTCAGGCGAACTTTCCCCTTTATGATAATGCTTATAATCTTACAGTTAAACACCTATTTAAAGTTTAATATACCTATCTGCACCTCTACTCTTCCAGTATCTCAATGTTTGCTCTTGGGACGATAACCGTGTCTCCTTCTTCAATCTTCACTTCAACCACGCGGGCCTTTGAGCCGGATTCAAGCACCTGTAGTTCCGAAGGCAGCGCTGATACCGTACCTAACGCTCCGAACCAGGGCTGCCGGATAATGCGTACGGGAGTTCCTATGTCAAGACCGTGCGAAAAATTCTTTCTTCCGCCTTCGCTGGGACCTGCCTCTTCAATGGGTATTATTACTTCCGGCCTGATCACACCGGCCCTGATCTGGGTTGCGCCGTTTATCGAAGCTTCATGCCCTTCGTGTGATTGCAGCAGGGTAAAGGTTTTCCCGCTCATCTGAATATTACCGAAACCTTCAGTCACAACGATTGTGATACCAAAGTCTTCGGTACCGGTTATAGCCACACCGATATCGTAGCCGAGAAATTCTCTTAAATCGATATCATCGATACCGCCGGTAACCAGTCCCCTGGCTCCTACCGAAATAAGTTTTTTTATCGCTCCAGCAGTAACCAGCGCACCACCAACCACAACTTTATCCTTAAATGCCTCCGATACTTTCCCTTCATCAAGGATCTCTTTCGGCGCACTACATGCAAATGCTATCTGCCCATGGGTTTCCCCACCGACCCCGAATATTCCCTGCACAAAGGAGCAGGGAGATTCGATTTCCACGCCCTCGTTTTCTATAACGGATACCACCCTGCCTTTCATATATGCCGTCACCTGCACGGGCATAGGTTCCTTTCGTATAATCACCTGGCCGGTTACCTTTGAAACAGACTCGACTGTGCCGTCATGCGGCGCCTTGACAGTACCTTTAAAGAGACCAAAGAAACTCTTGCTTTCCGCGAGCAATTCATCCTTTTTACAGGCATCTCCTTCCTTTTTCCTCATGCATTCAGGGACTTCATTCGGCTCGATCCCGAGGGCGTTTGCGACATTGACAGGAATCACATCACCCGGAAGCAGTGTTTTGGCGACAACGGTATCAGGATCTACTTCCGCGCCAGCCTCTACCAGAACATCACCTTTCAGCGGCAATATTCTGCTCTTCCTCAACACCGTGTAGTTTGTTACTTTCAGACCCGGGGTGTAAGCGTGGGCCATACGATACCTTTCCGCTTATCAAAAATTATATAGTGAAATGCTTCATCATAGCCAAATCTGCCGGAGTACCGGAGCGTTGGAAAAGAGAACTACTTATTCAACTACTCCAACACCTCCGTCAAAACTCCATTTTCTGATACATCTCTACGGCCTTCATCCATTTCCGTAGCATGGCGATTCTTTCTCCCTGCTCCTCCGGAAGAACAAGCGGTCTTCCTCTGCAGTCAATTATTATGCCCACGGTTCCGCCTTTGAAAGTACCTGTCAATTTATTTCCGGCCCCTGCTCCGCAGTCGAATCCCCTGACCGGTTGTGCCTCGAAAGAAGCGGTGCGATCCTTTTCAAGTGGATACATTTTTATATCACCGTAAAGGATTTCTTCGGTTATAGTCGAACCATCAGGCATGGAGATAGAAATATCGAGACATTTCTTTTGGGGTCTCCCTTTACCGCGTGGCGCCAGCACAGACCCGAGATATATAAGGCAGTCCTTCCTGAACACCTCGGTCGCGGCCCGTTTATGCACCTGTGTCAGCACACCGAGGTGGGGCATCATGAATATTGAATCCTTGGCAAGGTACGTAAGCCCCTCAGGATAAAATGAATCTATGAGCATCATGGCCGTCTGTTGCATCCGCGGTGCATGGGACAGCGCCCCACCCGAAGCTACGAGCAGGTCCACACCCATCATTTTGATGAGCGACTGATCTTCTTCGATTTCTTTAAAAGTATCACCAATGGTTCGCTGCTGCTGAACACCCTTCAACTCCGTAGCAAATGAGCGGTGGTGGATAAAGGCAAGCCGAAGCGCCTCTTTGGCAATCGCCTGTTCGAGAATGAGCTCCTCCATTAACTGGGGTATCGAAGTGGGTCTGATCATTTTATTCTTCACCCGGTTCCTTAAGTCGCGTTCATCCATTTCAAAAGGAACCCAGCGTAGCACATTTTCATACCCGGCCTCTTTGAATACATTGGAAACGGAGTAGCTCATACCCAGGTTTGCACTAACCGTACGGTTGAACTTGCCGTCAAATACAGAAAAAATGTCCGTTGTAGCGCCACCGATATCCACACCGACCGCATTGATACCTTCCTCTTCCGCAATAGTCCGCAGGATCAAACCGACAGCGCCGGGAGTGGGCATAATTGGAGCGTCAACCCAGTCCATAAGCTTATTATACCCCGGCGCCTGCTGCATGACATGCTCGAGGAACAGGTCATGTATCTTCTCTCGTGCGGGCCCAAGATTCTCCATTTCAAGCACGGGACGAATATTTTCCACCACCGATAAGGAGGTTTTATTATCCAGTACCTCTTTAACATCATCAACAGCTTTATTGTTGCCGGCATATATCACCGGAAGGTTAAAGCCTGACCCAAGGCGCGGTTTCGGATTGGCGGCACCGATAATTTCGGCAAGTTCTACAACGTGGGTTTTCGTACCTCCATCAATTCCGCCGGAGAGCAGAATCATATCGGGCCTGAGTCGCCGAATCCGCTCAATCTGCTGATGAGGCAGCCGTTTGTCATTGGATGCAATAACATCCATGACAATTGAACCGGCGCCAAGCGCAGCGCGCTCAGCACTCTGGGCAGTCATTGATTTAACCACACCGGCAACCATCATCTGCAGCCCGCCCCCGGCGCTCGAAGTTGATATATAAATATCACAACCTTCTTTACCATTGGCAGGTT
The DNA here is from genome assembly GCA_964543525.1 of uncultured Fibrobacterota bacterium. GTDB lineage: Bacteria > Fibrobacterota > Chitinivibrionia > Chitinivibrionales > JANQEN01 > CBDVBE01. The sequence continues at coordinate 123,848 of CAZIYW010000001.1, forward strand.
TGATGATCCGGCCGTTTTCATCAACCAGTCTCCTGCCAGAGAGTTCACTCACTTCAGTTACCGCATTAAGCACACCCATGGTCACATCCTCAAAAGGCGCTTCAACCGTTGTCGGTGATTCACCACGAAATGTCTGGCGGTATTCATCACCTACCTTTTCAATCAGAATTGCCTTGGTTGTGGTTGAGCCGCAATCTGTTGCGAGGATTACCTTGATGTCATCGGGATTTTTCACAGCTTGACTCACGTATTATACCCCAATATCAATTGACCACAGAGGACACGGAGAGCACAGAGTAAGGAAAATTAATTTATTTCTTTTTCTCTTTCTCTGCGGACCCTGTGGCCCCTGCGGTGCAATCTTTCTTGTTTTTATCTTCCAACTTCTCCAGTATTTCCAAAAATTTATCAACGGAACCTCGTCGCGACAATATTTCCGCATATTTTTCATACGTTGTCGTATCTGCAATCAACGATAATAAGGGCCTGAAAAAAAACATTACCTGTGAACCGACAAAATTCATGGGCCTGAAGGATTCAAAAAAGAGTATTGCCGGTACAGTAAGTCCCTTTCGTCGTGTTGCTGCAGCAAGCTTCTCAAGAAGCTTAATCTCTTCACCTGTGAAGGTACTTTCCGCCTCTTTATCAATCGCGAATGCTTTTTTGAATCCCTGCCAGAAAGACATATCTCCGGACCGCAAAAAAATTAAACCTGCGAAAAGTGAATTTTATCCCGGAAAAATGATAATAGGTCCTTTTTCAACGAGCTGTCAGAACAGATAATATACAATCCCCGTATTTTTTCGAGTAAGGTCGATCTGTTTTTATATGGACTCAGTAAAATTCCATTTTTACAGTTTATCACTGTTTTAAATCTCTCAATCGGGTGTGAGACTGTATTGAAAAGAAATTTTTTTTCAATTCTGTTATCGTATATTACAAATTGCGTTGGGAAAAAAAACGTTTTCAAATCAAAAATAATAAAAAAGGTTGCACAAATTGTAAATACAAGACTGTTGGTCAATAAAAACACCAGGATAGAAAGAACAAGGATAAACAGAATCACCCCAAATCCTTTTACAGGACTATCTTTAAACGGAAATGCTTTCAATGTAACAGGCAACTTTGTCATAACAGGTTAAAAATGCTTTTGGTTGAGGAATTCGGAAGGACCGCAGATGCCCTCGCGTGTCGAAACCAAGCGTAAGCAAAGTCCGGAGAAAGCGTGACCCCATTTTCCCACAGAAAAACGGGGTCACGCCCAAAACATCAAACCAGGAGATATTATTATTAACTTACGCTTTACACTCCTCCAGCTTCTTCTTCGAATCCTCAAACTGCTCAAGTGACTTTTCAAGGTATTCGTTGACCTCATCCACATAGCCGTCGGCTGAAGCGCACCAGACGCGGTTGAGGTATCGGTCACCCGCGGCGAAATGACTCATGACATCAGCGTAGGCCTGAACACTGTACGCGTGGGAGATACTCTCCCGCGCCTCAACGAAATTATTCAGGTCTTCAAGAAAGAGCTCATCAATCTTATGACGCATATCATAGGTATGAATCTCGTTCTTTTTCTCAATCAGGCTTTTAAGATTCTTTATGATACTGTTAATACTCTGTTCTATATTCTCCATATTTTTGGTGAGGACCTCTTTTGAGCGGGCCTCTTTTTTAATTGACATTTTAACAATTACAATTCCTATTATTCCTACTATCAGTGCGACAGCGTAGTACGGCCAGTTCACCACTTCTTTATCAAATACTGCAGTTAACGAACCGATAATAAAACCTGCTGCAATGAGTATAATACCTAGTATTGTCATATTCGATCTCCTCTTTTATTAACCCGGGAAAAATACCTTCTGTAATGCGAATCCGACTCCGACAAGCGCCTCACCAATTATTAAACCGGTCGCAAACGGTATGCCTTTATCTTCACTGAAACGGATACCAAACTTTTTATCTGTAACCAGTCTCAGAACTGTGCCAAATGAATAGGTGATCACAATATTGAAAGGGAGATAGAAACCCAGTCCCACGAGAATACCAAGTCCACCGATACCTGATGAACTCAGCAGAGCGCCCAGTCCTGCTCCTGCGATATACTTCTGCACCGGCACATCACCACCGAGAATACCTTTTATCATACTTGCAAGAGCCTGTCCCTGAGGTGCCGGAAGTTTATCACTTCCCAGGCCGTACGCCTTATGCAGTACAAAAACAAGTACCATAATAATAATCGGACCGAGCCAGGTGCCGAGGAATTGTCCTATCTGCTGTTTTTTCGGTGACGCACCAACCAGATAACCGGTTTTCAAATCGAGCATGAGGTCGCATGCCTGGGCCATGGCTACGCATGCAGCAGCGCCGACCAGCACCGATACTACTATGGCCTGCGTATTATCACCGATTCCCCGGGTAATAACAATAAAGATGGTTACCGCTATCAGGGTCATACCGCTTAAGGGCGACCAGTTGGTCCTGCCGATACATTCGGACAGTATCACCCCCGCGATCCAGATCCAGAGGGTACCGAGAATTGCTATGATTCCTCCCCGTATTGCACCGACCTCCTTTGATGCAGTAACCGCCAGTATAAAAAGAAGCACAAAAGCCAGTCCAATGGCGATGTAGAGCATTTTGATAGGCATCTCATCCTTTGAGATGGATGTCTTCATCTTTGAGGCTGTCTGCATACTCTTTATTGCGCCAATGATTAAAGGCAGGGCAAGAACAATACCTGTCAGAGCGCCTCCAATCAGCATACCGATGCCCAGAGGACGATAAAGGGATAGCCGCAAATAGGTCGGCTGCGACATCCCGCCGAGAGCCTCTCCGGCAGGAACCAGACCAAATCCGGCCAGGATTGGCGCCAGGAACCAGTAACAGGTGAATCCGCCGATAACGAAATAGATTCCGCCTTTACCGGCGATGAAACCGACACCGATGGTCATCAGCGAAAGATAGAGCACCACATTTGTATAGTCCGGCAGATGCAGCAGCGCACCAAGATTCCAGTTATCATATTGGAAGAACTGCGTTATAAAATGCACCAGACCACTCAGTATAGCTCCGCCTATAAGCAGTTTTGCCTTGGTTATACCGGCGCCGGGTGATTTTAAGATTGAGGCGACAGCGATCCCACCGGGATAGGCAAGCCGCTCATAGTCGATCATCTGTTTACGCAGCGGGATAATAAATGCAATACCGAGAACCGCACCGGCTATACAGGAAAATACCATAATAACCGGATTGAAATGCTCGTGATACCCTAATATGAACAGCGCCGGCACCGAGAACATCATACCTGCAGTTGCACCATTTACACCACTGGCAATGGTCTGGTTGATATTATTCTCGACAATACTGTTTCGTCTTAACACACCGCGCAATATTACAAAACCCAGCATGGCAGCCAGCTCGGAACCTTCCAGAGAAAACCCCAGAATAAGGCAGGCATAGCCAAATGCAAGTGATAGTATCGCGCCGATAAAGTATCCGACAAAAATCGCATGCCACGTCAGCTCAGGATACGGCCCTCGTCGGATAATCCTTCCATCACTCTGTTGCGTATCTGTCAAAATAATTCCTCCTTGTTACAAGTACATGATTTACAAAAGTCACTTCCCTGAAAAGGCAAGTCAGGCAATAAATATAAAAAATGAACTCCCGCCGGAGTCTATCCCGGATTTAACCAGGATACGGGAATAACGTTTAATATTCCGCCCCTTTATTAATTCTTTAACTACGCTCACAATTAATCTGAATAACTTCAATCAATGTGGCAACAACTTTTTCCAGAGCATCTACCGACAGCCACTCCGTCACACTGTGATGGTTACAACTGCCGGTAAAAATATTCGGTGTCGGCAATCCCATTGCTGTCAGACGCGAGCCGTCGGTACCGCCGCGAATCGGTTTCCAGAACGGTTCCATCCCCGCCCGTTTAGCTGCTTCCAGAAGATTTTCCGTAACATGGGGATGCTTCTCAAGCTCCTCACGCATGTTGCGATACGATTCGGATATCTCTAAAGAAATCGTTGCTTTCGGGTATTTTTTCTGCACTTCGCTGATAATATCCTCAAGCATCTTTTTCTGGATGTCAAGGCCTTCTGTTTTGAAATCCCTTAAAATAAGTCTGATGATGGAGTTATCAACACTCCCATGCATATGCATTGGGTGTATGAATGGTTCGTATCCATCAGTAGTTTCCGGCGCCATATCAGGCGGCAGTTTTGCAACGATCTCCCCCATAACGCGAATAGAATTTATCATTCTGTCCTTGGCAGCTCCCGGATGAATATTCCTGCCTTCAACGATAATATCAGCGCTGTTTGCTGAAAATGTCTCCATGTTAAGCTCACCGGGAAACCCTCCGTCAATGGTGTAGGCATAATCAGCGCCGAATTTTTTCAGGTCAAAATGGTCGGTACCGCGGCCAACCTCCTCATCCGGGGTAAAGGCTATACGTATCGTGCCGTGCGGAACATGTGGATTTTCGTGAAGCTCCTGCACCAGTGTCATAATAGCCGCCACACCTGCTTTATCGTCCGCGCCCAGGAGCGTCGTTCCGTCTGATGTCACCAGTGTGTGGCCGATACACTTTTTCAACTCCTTATTCTCAGATTCGGTTATCACAACATTCAGCTTTTTATTGACTACAATATCTCCGCCTTTATACTCCTTAATTACCTGGGCATTGATATTTTCCCCGGAAACCTCCGGAGAAGTATCCAGGTGTGCAATCAGCCCTATAACAGGAACATCCTCCGTTACAGTCGCCGGTATCGTCGCCATGACATACCCGTACTCATCAACAAGGGCATCATCAATGCCAAGCTCCTGTAATTCATCAACAAGAAGCTGTGCCAGATCACGCTGGCTACGGGTGCTGGGAAAGGTTTCAGCGTCCTCTTTTGACTGGGTGTTGATTGCAATATACCGAAGAAAATTTTCCAATATTTTTTGTTTCATGTAAATTACCTCTGTTTTTTTTTCATAATCCATAAGAAATTCAGACAATTAAAATAATACCCTCAGGATTCTAATTCCAAAAGAATTTAAAATCAGGCAATTTTTAAGTAAAATGGGGATCTATTCAGATGGAAGAAAAAAAGATAATGATAAACTATCTCTTGTAATTACTCTGATTCAGAAGCACCAATCGGCACCTTCTCTTTTACAACCTGCTCACCATAAGAAACAGTTATTTCAGCCAGATATGAGCCTCGTCCGACTTTCCGCCCGTTTTCGTTATAGCCGTTCCAATACAATAACAGCTGTGTTACATTTTGAGTGTTAATCTGTGTTTCACGAAAGCCCATTCGGATATTTCCCGATACGTCATTTATACCGGGACTAGTTGCTACCAGATTGCCGACCGGATCGAATATATTGATTGCGCAGGTTATACTATCCAACTGTTTACCCAGATCACTGAGAAAATCAACGGTGATAAGCATCCCTCCCCGGTCCGTTAACTTCTTAATGGCGGCATTATCAATATCAGTAAGGTTCGGCATGGAGCCCAGCCCTGTTGCCGGTATAAAAGGCGTCAGCGCCTTAATGACAATTCTGGGCTTCTGCGGTGCAACTTCAAGCGGGGCGTGGCGGTTATCAGATACTTTCTGTACATTACCCTGATTATCCATGATACCGGAAGCAATATCTATCCAAATCGAATCGGCGTCAGTCGGATACGGCACACCGTTGATCCCGTTTTTCGCCACAATGAAAGTCACTTTATTACCTGTACTTCCATACTTTGTCAAGTCAAAATAATACGGTGTCCCACTCTCGGTAATCAGGTTGAAAAACCTGTCGGAGCCGTTGCCGATGCCACTCACTTCTTCGGAGAACCTGACTTCAAGGGTATCTTCGTACCGAGCCAGGGTCTCGGTATTCTCAACCATACCAGGATAAAAAACCGCCTGATCAACAACCGGCGCCACACCGTCTCTGACAGCAAACGGCTCCTTGAGATATTTCCCCTTTGTAACCATGGCATAATTACCCGGTGTAAAGTATGTATTATGAGTATAAGAAAAAGGATCGGACATCGTGATGATAACTGTCTTTGTTGACGGATCATTATTTTTCCATGCAATACCACTACCGGAAACTGTCCTGACGTCACTATTATCAAAGGGATTGGTCAGTTTTATTTCAAGGGGCAGACTGTCAGGACTATCGTTACACAATAGTTCCGCCATGTCAATCCCGCCATTACCATCGGCATCACGGTACCAGGCAGTATTAATAGCGAACACCTTGGTATATACTTCGGCCGTTATTTTACTCGGCAGTGCATTGGATGCATAGGCACGTGCCCGCAATGTCGTTGTCTCAGTAATCTCAATCGGTGTATCGGTATACTGCGTGCTGGCTTCGTCGGGATCAGGGCCGTTAAGCGTGTAATAAATTATTGCACCCGGCCATGGTGAAGACAGCGACAGGGTGACCGAAATACTGGCGGCAAACTCCTGTCCCGGTGGTGTGGCTATCACTTCGGGAAGAGTTACCTGGTAATAGGTCCATGAGCCGTATCCCGGCTCGAAATTCTCTCCGGTCGCCACAGCTTTCACGGTAACGTCCCCGCCGGAAATGGTAAACGGGCCCGTATACAAGATTCCGTTGGTGACCGGGTCCGAGCCGTCAGTGGTGTAATGGATGGTATCCGCGTTGGTGGTCAGGGTAATGGTCAACTGCTGGCCGTAGGTAGTACCGTCACCGGGATCCGCATCAACCCAGGCAGTATCGGACTCTTTATAATATTTCCAGATACCTGTTGCCGGCACATAGCCGACACCGAATGCATATCCGCGCACCACCGATAACACATCCGATACGGTAAAGGGACCGGTGTAAAGACTGCCGTTTATTACCGGATCCGAGCCGTCCGTAGTATAGTGGATTGTATCCGCATTGGTGCTGAGCGTTACAGTAAGTTGATCCTGAAAAGTTGTTCCATCGACAGGGTCGGCATTTATCCACGCTGTGTCCGAATCCATGTAGTAGGTCCATTTGCCGGTTGCAGGCGTAAAGCCCTGCCCTTTAGCTATACCCCGTACAACGACAATCGCACCGGTTACCTCGAAGGAACCGTTGTAGTAAGCACCGTTTGTTGCGGGATCCGAACCGTCTGTGGTATACAGAATCGTATCGGTATTCGACGAGAGGGTGACGGTCAGCGTCTTTTTAAATACAGTTCCGTCGGGCGGGTCCGCCTTAATCCACGCAGCGGCTGCATCCTGATAGTAGGTCCACTGATCGGTGGTTGAAGTATATCCCGCAGCTACAGCAAGAGCTTTCACCACAAAAACATCACCGGGATTGCCGGCAAGGGTAACAGGGCCGGTATACTGAGTTGATGAGGTTGTCGGATCGCTGCCATCAAGGGTGTAATAAACTGTTGCAAGGGGTACTGCCTGGCCGTTTTCATCTTTCACCGTTAATACTACTGAAGTATCAACGACAAAATGGGCACCATCAGGCGGATCTGCGGTAATCACCAGATCCGGCAGCCCGTCATCCTTGAAAAATACATCTACCCACGATATGGTCCGATAGCCACAGTTATCTCTCGCTTCAATATATACCCGCCGTGTCTCGTTCTGGATATTGCTCGCATCGAAGACAGCGCTGAACCGCCTGCCACCCACCGGGGTCTGTGACGCCCCGACATCATCCATATCCACCCAGTCAACCGGTACCGGACACTCCGGACTGCCGCCTGTTCTTGTGCCGTCACGCCAGAATGACTGGCCTCCGCTGGTCGGGTCGCCGGGACTTATGCAATATCGAGCGGTTACCTTACCGCCACCTGTCCCGTCATCAAGAATATCCGCGGTGATCCTGAAATTTTTGTTATTGGGAAAATCACCGATAACCGGGAATCCCTGGCCCGTGGTGGGCAGTGCATACCGCGGCTCGACCCAGTATATTTCCGGTGCCCAGTTGGTGTCAGGCAAAGGGCCCTGTGATTCATGATCCTGATCGCTTCCCGCATAATAGAAGTTGGGATGATAAGCTCCGCAGAAATCAATTTTGGTGGAACCGCCACTGTATGCGGAATAGAAAGCCGAGCCTCTGGGAAGAAATTCTGTTGGCTGCGGCAGAAATGATTTCATGATTCGAATCATGGTGAGCCAGTTATACCTGTATGATATCTGATCGGATTTCAGTCCCTGTGTAGGTGCTTTCCCCTTCATTTTGTTAAAACCAGCTTTCATTTCATCCAGCATGTCATTCCATTGCGCATCGGTCGGTATTCCGTTAGCGTAGTGGTACTTGCGGAGATCAGCGCAGAAATCCTGCACATCGCCCCAGGTAATACCCCAGTCATAGACATTCTCGCATGTACCGAGACGCCGCACCATATCAACAATTTTCGGGGCGTATTCATACGCTCCGACCATGCCGTCGCTGTTGGACAAATTTTTCTCGGTGAGCATCCTGTCACGCTGCTGCCCGTGACGCATGTTGAAAATTTCAGGCCGGTTCTTGCCCTGATTATACCCGAATGCGACAATGCGAAGCATTGAGAAATCATCGGCAGCATTGGCAGCGAATTCATCGATCCGGTGAGCCCGTGACGCGGAGAAATAGCCATAGTAGCCGGTAGAAAGTACCACATAAAAAGTGACAGTCGCATTGACAATATTGGTTTTCATCGCTCCAGGCCAATTGACACCGGGGAAGAACTCCTGAATACTGTTATTGTGATTCAGGTAGTCCGGCATGGACTGATAGGCAATCTGGATATTAGTCGCGGTGGTTATCTGATAAGGATCGGTGTTGCAGGCACCACCGCCATAATTCGGATGGGTACCGGCATAATCCCATTCGGGGAAAGCCTGATGTGAGCTGTCCCAGAAAACGCAGAGCCACGACTCTTTACTGCCGATTGCGATAGGCACCCGCATATCATACCCGAAAATTTCCTGGCCCCAGGAGGTAGCCATGACCATCATCAGGCCGCCCGGTCCCTCACCGTTGGTATGACTATAACTCACCCCTTCACCGGTCGGGCTGTTCGGCGCGATATACGAACCACGTACATCCTGTATATTACCGATAGCATCGTCAATTGCCCCCTGGTAAATATCCGACGCATTGTATGCATCGTTTATACTCTCACCGGCAGGCACATGGGGCATACCCAGCCAGAGCTGAGTCGGGTGGTGATCTTCCGATACCAGCAAAGGCGCATCATCACGAGCCTTCCATGCTGACGGGTCATAGTAATCACTTTGCCCGATCACAGTACCGGTTGAGGCGTCTATGTCATCTGCCATGAGTGGCGGTGCGTATTTATAGGTGTCAGGATATTTTAATCCGTACCAGGGTTTGTCCTTGATTACAATATGGGGATACCTTGGATAAGGACATAAGCTGTCCAACGGACTGACGAGATAGATGAGTACATTATCGGGCCCGCCGTAAGTCTCCTCTTCATTAGGCATCAGGCTCAGCCGCTCGCCGCGCGGATAAAGATATCGATATTGCGTTAATCCGTCGGCATCTTTATTAAGCGTCTGATAATTGACCCGACCCGGAATTGTGTATGCCTCTGTTCCTACAGTGTATCCCACTGCAACTATGGGAAGGACATCGTTGTTCCAGTAATATTCAGTCTGACGGTTTTTCCATTTCAGATAACCCTGATACCTTCCCTGGGACAGGGAAAAATTATAGGACATATCTGCATCGGCAAAGCAGAGTTGAAGCAGAATAAGCAGGAAAAAAGATACGGTACCACCAAATCCGGCGGCACTCCTCACCCCTCTCATCAAATGCACCTCTCGCAAAAGGGAAAAACCTGTTTGAATTCCCTCTGAAAACAGCCAGAATATTTATAAATTACAGTCGTGTATGGACTGATTAAAGTTTAACGAAATAAAAAAATATCAATACATGTTTAGATAAGTTCTATTAAAGTTTATTATATTTCAATAAGTTACTGCTATTATAACGGCCATACAATAGAAAAGTGGAGACAAAATCCCACATCCTCACCATGTGTAGAATTTATACCATTATACTGTT
>CAZIYW010000002.1:0-120206 GCA_964543525.1 uncultured Fibrobacterota bacterium
GACTGTACCGGATGTGGCGCCTGTGCCTACGTCTGTCCAACTAATGCTATTCCGGCGGAAGTCAAAGATAAGAAGTTAACAATCTGGAATCGGGAGTTTGCAGTGCCGGTCTGCTCTGTCAACGCGGATTATTGCCGGGGATGTGGCCGGTGCCGGGAAGTGTGCCCTCTTTCGATTCCCCGTGTGTCAATGAGTAAATCTGGCACTGTGGTTTCATATATCTCTTACACCGAATGCGTGGGGTGTGGTATGTGTGCCGGTGCGTGTCCGACCGGGGCTATAGTACAGGAACAGGTGTCGCCTGTGAAGGCAGATGAACCGATACTTACTGAGAGCAATCTTAAAGGACGCGTAATTGTTTTTGCCTGTTCCCGCTCACCGTTGCCTGAAAATGAAAAAGATACGGTGCGCGTATCGTGTATCGGCAGTGTACCGGTTGATACGATACTCGGCTGTCTTGCACGGGGAGCAGATGGCGTTATTTTAATGTGCCGCGACAAGGCAACCTGCCCGTTTGGTCAGGGTGGGGCACAGGGTGAAAACCAGGCTGCAGTCGCTGGACAACTCGCACTTTCAGCAGGATTGGGTGAAAACCGCGTCGTGTTAATTAATCCGGCGCCTGGATTAAAAGGACCTACGGATGCGGTTGTTTCTTTCAGAGAAAAATGCAAACCTACTCCACTTAATGCAATATGGGAACCGGAAAGAAATCAGGTTTCAGGCCTTGACCGTGCGCTTGATATAATGCAGTGGTTTAAAACCAGAGCTGAGCTTACACCGGTATTACCACAGTCAATCAAACAGCTCTTTGATGATATCTCTGATAATAAAGACACGCTTTTCTATCTCGGTATGCTGCCGGAACTGGATCTGCTTCTTTCCCTGGTGATAAAAGAGTGGCGGGTCAGCGAATTGATTCATGAAGGGGTTGCCCTGTTACAGAAAATGGATTGCAGTGCCAATCCTGTTTTCACCAGGCAGGCGGTGGATGAAAGTAGTGCAATACGGGTAATTGTTTTTGACCGTAACGACATTCCTGCATTTGAACGTTCAGTTGAAATTGTTACACTGGATGAACTCAGTGGCATTGAGTCAATACCGACAACGGAGGTGTCAGATTTCTCTATACGTATATCAGCAAAAGAGCGGGAAAAATTAATTGCCAGGGTACGGAGTGCATCGCCGGACCTGCTATGCGCCACAGCTCTGGAGTATATACAGTATAAACTGTTATTACGTGATGGGGCATGGCGGCAGGATACGGATTGCCGTCCCGCCATGGCATTTTTTACAAAGACAGAGACGCCGGAAGAGGAGTATACAGATTACCGTATTCATGCTCATCCGATTTTAAAACCGCCGGAGGAGCCGGCCAGCGTCGTCTTTACCTTTAACGGACAGAAACTGGTTGCGCAAAATGGAGAGATGATCTCTTCCGCATTATATGCGCATGGATTGAGAGTATTCGGTCACCATCACAAAGACGGAGCCGCGCAGGGAATTTATTGCGCCAACGGTCAATGTTCCCAGTGCATGGTCATCGTTGACGGAAAACCGGTGAAGGGGTGTATGGAGCCGGTCCGAAGCGGCATGGTTGTGCAAAGCTGCGATAAAAAGCCGTCCCTGCCTTCTGATGATGTGGTACCTGTTATGGAAGACATTCCGACGGTGGAAACGGAATGCCTTATCATTGGCGGCGGTCCGGCCGGGCTCTCAGCAGCAATAGAAATGGCAAAATATGGTGTGCGTGCAATACTGGCGGACGATAAGCATGAGTTGGGTGGTAAGTTGACACTTCAAACACACAATTTCTTCGGCTCAAGGAATGACTGTTACGCCGGAACCCGCGGTATCGATATCGCAACCCTTCTGGAAGATGAATTAAGTACCTATACGGGGGATTTGGTAGATATCTGGCTGAACTCCCCGGCTACCGGAATTTTTTGTGATGGTAACGTTGGTATTGTACGGGCTGGAAAATATGTACTGGTAAAACCGGACGTTCTTCTGGTTGCCGCCGGTGCACGTGAGAAGACCCTTGCATTTCCCGGATGTGACCTGCCCGGAGTGTATGGCGCCGGTGCATTTCAGACACTGGTGAATCGTGATCTCGTGCGGCCAACTGAGAAGCTCTTTATCTGTGGCGGTGGTAATGTCGGATTAATCGGCGCATATCATGCATTACAGGCCGGTATAGATGTTGTCGGTCTGGTTGAGGCTTTACCGGAATGCGGCGGGTATAAAGTTCATCTTGACAAAATCAGGCGTCTGGGAGTTCCGGTTTACACGTCACATACAATTTTGCAGGTACGCGGTAAGGAACATTGTGAAGAGGTGACTATCTGTGCGGTAGACAGGCAATTTAAACCGATTGCCGGAACAGAAAAGGCGTTTTCCGTTGATACACTTCTTATCGCAGTTGGTCTCTCGCCGGTTGATGAGTTGTACCGTAAAGCGTTGACATACGGCATGAAAGCCTTCGCTGCGGGCGATGCCGAAGAAATTGCTGAGGCCAGCGCCGCAATGTTCAGCGGTCGGATAACAGGGCGTAAAATTGTTCGTGAGTTGAAAGGAGAAGCGCCGATTCAAAAACGTTGGGATTCTCTGGTTTCAGTGTTAAGAGGCAAACCAGGTTCGTCACGGGGCGTAGAGATAAGAGCGGTTCCGGGAGGTGTTTATCCTATTTTCTGGTGCGTACAGGAAATTCCGTGTAATCCATGCAGGGACAGTTGCCCGAAAGGAGCCATCCGCATGGATACTGATGAGTTGACGGGCACACCCAACTTTTATGGGGAAACCTGTCTGGGCTGCGGGGAATGTGTACTTGCCTGTCCAGGCCTGGCTGTTACCCTGGTGGATGAAACCTACGATCCTGAAAAGAAACATGCTTTGATTACCATGCCCTTCGAGCTGCCGGGTGGAAGTGTTCAGGTTGGCAGTAACATTGTAACGGTGTCAATGGAGGGAGAGAAAGTCGGCGTCGGCAAGGTGATTGCATTTAAAAAGGCTGCGCATCAGGACAGGCGTTCTCTCATGCTCGTCGAGGTGCCGTTTGACGATCGTCAGAAAGTTGCCGGTTTTCGTTTGCCGTGGGTTGAACCCGTGGAAACCGTTGACGTTTCCGTACTGGATGAAGATACTGTTATCTGCCGTTGTGAGCGTGTTACCAAAAAGCAAATCGTCGAGCTCATCCGTGCGGGATACCGTGATATGAATTCGATAAAAGCGGCGTTGCGTACCGGTATGGGCGCGTGTAACGGAAAAAATTGTACCGAGTTGATACTGCGTCTGTTCCGGGAGGAAGGGGTGGATTTAAAAGAGGTTACCCCGCCTATATATCGACCGCCGGATATCGAAGTGCCGCTCGGGGTATTCGCCGGTGTAAAGGAATAGTTATCAGGAAGAAGCGATGAATAAAAACTATGATGCGATCATTATTGGCGGCGGAAGTGTCGGAGTACCTACTGCTCTTTTCCTTTCGTTGGAGGGGCGGAAAGTACTGGTGCTTGAATCGGAGTCGGCTGTGGGTCAGGGGCAGAATAAAGCGGCAATCGGAGGGGTTCGCGCTACCCATTCCGATCCTGCCAAGATACGAATCTGCCTGGACAGCCTCGATATATTCAGCAGGTGGCAGGAAACGTATGGCCATGATATCGGCTGGAAAAAGGGCGGGTACTGTTTTCCGGTGTTCGAGGAGCGTGAGGAGAAAGTTCTCAGAGACTTGCTTCCGGTCCAGAAATCATTCGGACTCAACATAAACTGGGTTGATAGTGAAGATATTGTGAAAATTGTACCGGGTATTGTTACCGAAGGTCTTCGCGGCGGTACTTACTCACCGGACGACGGTCAGGTTTCACCGCTTCTGGCAATAAATGCCATGTATGAGGTGGCACGGGAAAAAGACTGTACTTTTCATTTCAGAGAACCGGTACAGGATATTCTGATTGAAAAGGATTCTGTTACGGGGGTCAGAACCGAAAAAGGAACGTATTATGCACCGGTGGTGGTGAATGCTGCAGGTGCCTTTGCAAAGGAGATCGGTGCATTGGCGGGACTGGATGTTCCGGTAACGCCGGACAGCCACGAAGCCGGTATATCAGCGCCGATGGAGCAGTTTCTGGAGCCTTTGGTTGTGGATCTGCGTCCCGGTCCCGAAGGAAGGACTGCAAATTTCTACTTTGCACAAAATCATGAAGGACCGATTATTTTCTGTTATACACCAAAGGAACTTTTTGTCGGAACAAACAGGGAACCCACATCCGAGTTTTTACCGGTACTTGCAAAGCGTATGGTCAGTCTCATACCGCGCCTGAAAAACATGCTTATCCGAAGAACGTGGCGTGGCTGTTACCCCATGACTCCCGACAGCCTTCCCATTTGTGGAGAAGTGGAGGCCATTGCGGGATTATATCTCGCGGTGGGTATGTGCGGCCATGGATTTATGATGGGGCCCGGTGTCGGCAGAAATATCGCCAGTCTTATTATGCATGGTAAACCGTGTATTGATACGGCAATTTTTAATGCATATCGCTTCAGCAGGGATTTTTACATGGGGCGAAGTGAGGCGCTTAAATAATTTCATATATTTGAAAGACAGGCAACTGTTTTAACATTTTTTCGGAAAATTGCTGAGGAAGCGAATGGCGGATAACACGTGAGTGATTAAAATGTTCAGTAAAACCCTTGACAACTCATTTCGCCGACATCATTTTATAGAGCAGAGTTGTTTCATTAAGTAAAACTTACTGTATATAAAACCTCGTATTCGGTATCAATCCCTATCCGAAAAAAATCTCAAAAAAGACTTTTTTTAGCGGATATTGTATCATATAATTATCAGTATGCCTTTATCAGAGGAATCGCAGTATTCAGATACAAACAATTTTCAAATTAAATTCCAAAAACAATAAACTAATCGTGGAATGAAAAGCTTATATCAAGCTACGAGATTCATATAGATCTGTATAACCGTTAAACCCCATATAGAAAAAATCCTGATTGTAAATAGGGGTTGTTTCGTCGGATCCACGTAATTTTGTTATACAATCCAGTTCTTGTACTGTCGGATGTTAACGTGTGTTTCATATACATAAGAGGCGATGAGTGACGTGGTTACTCTAACGATAAAAAGTGTAACAGTACACTGCTATAAGGGAATACATGTACATGGGGCGGAGTCAGATAATACGAAAATAATTACTTTATCATACATTTTTACATAGGGGTACCTCATATGAATGTTGTTGAATTGAAATCAAAATCCATGACCGAGTTAAACACAATCGCGAAGGAGCTTAATATTGGCGATCGGAGTCTTGGAAAGCAGGAACTGATTTTTAACATTTTAAAAGCAGAAGCCGCGAAACAGGGACAAATGTTTGCTGAAGGCGTTCTTGAAATCATGCCGGACGGTTTCGGTTTTCTCCGCTCTCCCATGAACAGTTATCTGAGCGGTCCGGATGATATTTATGTTTCACCGTCTCAGATTAAGCGATTCCATTTGCGGACAGGAGATACTGTTTCCGGACAGGTCAGGCCGCCGAAAGATTCGGAGCGCTACTTTGCACTCTTACGGGTGGAGATGGTTAATTATGAAGATCCTGAGGAATGCAAGAAAAAAATAAATTTTGACGACCTTATTCCCCTGTTTCCCGACGAGCGGTTCAACCTTGAGCATGAGCCTAAGGAGATTTCCACGCGCATCATGAATCTTTTTACTCCTATCGGGAAAGGACAGCGCGGATTAATCGTATCCCCGCCGAGAGCGGGTAAAACCGTGCTGTTAAAAAATATTGCCAACGGTATCCTGCACAATCACAAGGAAGTATTTCTGATTGTCCTCCTGATTGATGAGCGCCCTGAAGAGGTTACCGATATGCGGTATTCGGTTAACGCGGAGATTATCAGCTCGACATTCGATGAGCCTGCGGAACGGCATGTTGTGGTTGCCGAGATGGCTATTGAGCGTGCAAAACGGCTGGTTGAACATAATAAAGATGTGGTAATACTGCTTGACAGTATAACCCGATTGGCACGTGCGCATAATACAGTTGCACCGCACTCCGGACGAATTCTTTCCGGTGGTGTTGATTCGCAGGCGCTTTATAAGCCAAAACGTTTCTTCGGTGCAGCGCGGAATATAGAAAATGGCGGCAGCCTCACCATTATTGCCACGGCGCTTATCGAGACAGGCAGCAGGATGGATGAGGTTATCTTTGAAGAATTCAAAGGTACCGGCAACATGGAACTGGTACTTGATCGAAAAATTGCCGACCGGCGTCTGTTCCCTGCCGTGGATCTGATGCGATCAGGGACCCGAAAGGAAGAGCTCCTATTGACAAAAGATGAGTTGAACCGCATGTGGGTTCTGAGGAAATTCCTTTCATCGACGGCACGAGGCCCGATTGAAATGATGGAATTTATCAGTGAAAAAATCAGCAATACCAAGTCAAATACAAAATTCCTTGATTCAATGAATCAATAGGAACGGGTGTACTTGCTAAAGAACAAATACCGGAATGTGGAGCGCCTATCATTTTTTTAAGGAAAGTACGGGGTGAACATGAAAATTAATTTTTTATGGAAGTTCTCTATCTCTTTTATACTTGTCTTTATTGTAATGGTACCGGTGATGATTGAGGCTTCAATTCTCGGGCCCGGTACACCTGCTCCCACCTTTTCAATGCCGTCACTTTCAGGGAAACGGGAATCGTTGCGGGTATGGTGCGGAAAGAAGTTGATAAAACCATATGTCAACGATATTTCGCACACTGTTATAATCAGCTTCTGGGCAACATACTGTAAACCCTGTCACAAAGAAATACCTGAGTTACATGAATTTTATAAAAAACACAAGGATGAGCACTTACGGATATTTCTCATCAGCATCGATGACAAGGGCGCCGGGGTAGTTGTCCCTTTTGCAAAGGAACATAACTATACCTTGCCGATTCTATTCGATCCATATAAAAAAACGGCCGAACGGTATGGGGTTAAATCCCTGCCGGCATTATTTGTGGTTGACCCGAATGGGACAATCCAATACTCATCTATCGGGTATAAAGAAGATGTCCCGCTGCTTGAGACCCTCGAAACGGTATTTAGCGCCATAAAAGAGGGAAAAGCGGTAACGGTACAGGAGGACGATGAGAAAGGTGAGTCTGTTGCGGTACAGGATGAAGAGGTGAAAGATGAGCCAAAACAGTTTTCCTCAAAACAAAAGTGGCATGCGGTTGCCCGAGTTGAATGCGGTGAAGCGCCCGATGTCATTGCCAACGAGCTCGGTGTGGAAAAAAGCGAATTGAAAAAATGGTATGCTGATTTAAAAGGCGCCGCTATAGAGTTGTGGGAATCAAAACAAGCGGAAAAGAAACTTAATGGCGATACAGAATAGGAGTCTTAGAGCTGGTTCTGGACCGGGGACTCGTTTTCGGTTGTCCTTTTTAGATAGGCATCATTAACCCGGTTACGAAGCTCTTTGGAGGCTTCAAATATCGGCTTGAATCCGGCTTCCACCTGAATATGTTCATTTGTGCGCGGATTACGTGCTATTCGTGCCCTTTTCTCTTTGATCTTAAATCTGCCGAATCCCCGTATCTCAATATTTCTTCCACTTTGAAGGGCTTTTGATACTGAATCCAGAAAACTCTCAATAACAATTTTTGTGTCCACCTGGGTCAGGCCGGTCTTTTCTGAGATCCGTTCGACAAGATCTTTTTTGGTAATGTTGCTCATATCAATAATCCCATGTTAGTGTGAAATTACACAAAGTAAAGGAAGAAGCCTTTTCGGATAACTTATGAAATTTCATCTTCTTACAATTACAATATAACCGTTTTTACCATAATATCATATTTTTTTTTTCAGAAATTTTCAAGGAAAAAAGTAAATAAATTTTTTACAGACTGTTGAGCCACAATATATTGTTGTTTTTCTATCGCTTTCCACTACTCAGTAATTTAATTTTCTGGAGCGCCACGTCATTCAGTGCGTCGTAGCTGAGAATTCTGTGATAGACGTTTAAGGCTTCCGAAGTCATGGAAAGTTTTTCATAGGAAATGCCGAGTTGCAATAAAATCCTGATATTTTTGGGGGAACGCTCGAGTGCTTTTGTAAAGTACTGAACGGCTTCCTTGAACATGTTGTTCTCCAAAGAGATAAGACCTATTTTAAAATTTGCCTCCACATGATCGGGTTTTATCCGAACAGCCTGCTTAAATTCTTCAAGCGCTTTCTTCGAGTCGTTAAAAGAGGTAAAGTAGAGTTCACCCAGGTTGTAATGGGTGTTATAATCATACTCGTTTAATGCAAGCGCTGTCTGGTAGGATTTATCTGCAAGATAGGGCTGGTGTAAATAAAAATAGACCATCCCAAGTCTCGAGTGTCCTTTAGGATTCAATGGCTCGATTGCAAGTTGCCGCAAAAGACATTTGCGCGCGTGCAGGTAATCGCTAGAATCGGCTCCCGGTTTTTTCATATAATATCGGGCAAGCTGATACCATCCTTCGCTGTAGCGCGGATTAATGTCTACCGCTTTCCGCAGGTACTCCTCCGCTTCAGGTGACGCCAAATTCTGCGCTGCCTTTACCTGACCCAGGTAACAGAATGCCTCCGCGGATCCCGGAAAATCAGTAACTGTTTTTTCCAGGTATGTCATACTTTCATCAATTCTATCCAGAAAAAACAGTGTCAGACCGTAACGGGACATAATTTGGGGCATGAGGCTGTCTGAAATTCCTGCTTCGATAAGCTTCTCAAACATATCTTTCGCTTTATCATATATCCCCGATTTAAGATACGCCGTTGCAAGATCAAGCATTACCTTCCTGTTCTTTCTTTCCACGGAAAGTATACGCAGCAGGTGTTTTATACTTTTTATCGGTGTGGTTTCTTTATATTTCTCCGCTGCCATTTTATGGGCTTCTATATCAATGGGAAGTAGATCGTCACTTTTAGCACGGTATAATTCAATAATATCGGTTTCCTCTGAGTTCTCCTCCATCTTCTCTGTGGATGCTGTTTTTAAAGATATGCGTTGAATGCCCCAAACGATTACTACTGTTAAGACACTTATAGACAGGGAAACAATAAATACCTGTTTAATAAGTTTTTTTTCCTCAGGAGTAAGTTTTAATTTTTCGAGTAATTTCATAATTTTTTAGATGATATGAGTATACACATTATCCTGCCAGTTATATATATCGGCTAATATATTATAAATCTTGAAGTTATATATTATTTTCACTTCGATTTAAAAGTGTTAAAAAAAAATAATTTTTTACCTCAATACTATTGACAACAATACGTAATTTATGTAATTTTGTTAGCACTCATTTTAATTGAGTGCTAAGAGCTTTTAAAAATTATTTCAGGATTAGGTTTACAATTTAACTTTTTGTATTAACAAAATAGTTTTACCCTAAACAACCTCAAAGGAGGAAATATGAACGTAAAACCTTTGGCAGACAGAGTAATTGTGAGGCCGTTGGATGCTGAAGAGAAGACAGCGGGAGGCATTATTATTCCAGATAATGCAAAAGAAAAACCTCAAAAGGGCGAAATTGTTGCCGTCGGTGAGGGAAAGATTTCCGACAGTGGGCAGAAAATAGATATGTCACTGAAAACGGGCGATAAAGTCCTTTATGGTAAATACTCCGGTACTGAAGTAAGTATTGAAGGAGAAGATTACCTTATTATGAGAGAAAGTGATGTGTTGGCTATTATATAAATGGTGCAGCCGTTACTGTGTATTAACAATTGAGGTGGTAGTTGAGAAAAAACAGAGAATTATTTAAACAAATTAGGAAGGAGATAGTACTATGGCAGGTAAGCAATTAGCATTTGAAACTAATGCAAGAGAGAAACTTCTGAAAGGAGTTGATATTCTTGCCAATGCTGTAAAAGTCACTCTCGGACCGAAAGGCCGTAATGTCGTGCTTGATAAGAGCTTCGGTTCACCAACCGTCACTAAAGATGGTGTAACTGTGGCAAAGGAGATTGAACTTGAGGACAAATTTGAGAACATGGGTGCACAGATGTTGAAGGAAGTGGCATCAAAGACCTCTGATGTCGCCGGTGACGGTACCACCACGGCAACGGTACTTGCACAGTGTATTGCGCGTGTTGGTATAAAGAATGTGACTGCCGGTGCGAATCCGATGGCCTTGAAGCGTGGAATAGACAAGGCAGTAAAGGCTGTTATTGCACAGTTAACTAAAGATTCAAAGAGTGTTTCTGGTAGCAAAAAAGAAATTGCACAAGTTGGCGCTATTTCTGCAAATAATGATTCTGAAATTGGTGACCTTATTGCTGATGCTATGGATAAAGTCGGCAAAGATGGTGTTATTACTGTTGAAGAAGCAAAAGGTATTGAAACATATCTTGATATCGTTGAAGGAATGCAGTTTGATCGCGGTTACCTCTCACCTTATTTTGTTACCAATGCCGAATCTATGGAAACGGTGCTTGATGAACCGATGATTCTTATCCATGATAAAAAAATCAGTGCAATGAAGGACCTGCTTCCGCTGCTGGAGAAGGTTGCACAGATGGGCAAAGCCTTTCTTATTATTGCTGAGGATGTTGAAGGTGAAGCGCTGGCAACACTGGTGGTCAACAAACTTCGTGGTACGCTCAAGGTCGCGGCAGTGAAAGCTCCGGGTTTCGGTGACCGTAGAAAAGCCATGCTTGAGGATATTGCGACTCTTACCGGCGGTATTGTTATATCTGAAGATGCCGGTTTTAAACTGGAGAATACCACAGTTGATTCGCTTGGTAAAGCAAAACGGGTTACCATCGATAAAGAAAATACCACCATTATCGAAGGCAGCGGTAAAACAGAGGATATCAAGGGACGTATCAATCAGATTCGCAAGCAGATTGAAGATACCACTTCAGACTATGACAGGGAAAAACTGCAGGAGCGTCTGGCAAAGCTGGCAGGTGGCGTTGCAGTAATTAATATCGGCGCAGCCACCGAGACGGAGATGAAAGAAAAAAAGGCTCGTGTTGAAGATGCGCTTCATGCTACCCGTGCTGCTGTTGAAGAAGGTATTGTAGCCGGCGGTGGTGTTGCATTTCTCCGTGCGTCATCAGCATTGGATAATCTGAAACTTGAGGGAGATGAACAGATAGGGCTTGATATCATTCGCAAGGCTATCGAAGAGCCGCTTCGCATGATTGTCGCGAATGCAGGTTGTGAAGCGTCAGTAATCCTGAATGAAGTTAAAAATCAGAAAGGTGCCTACGGATATAATGCCTATACCGATAAGTTCGAAGACCTGGAGAAAGCCGGTGTCATCGATCCTACCAAGGTTACCCGCACGGCGTTGGAGAATGCTGCAAGTATCGCAGGGCTGGTTTTGACAACGGAATGTATTGTTTCGGAGAAGCCGGTTGAAGAGAAGGAAGGTGCCGGTGCAGGCGCTGGTATGCCTCCAGGTGGTATGGGTGGAATGGGTGGAATGATGTAATTTGTTCCATGGTACCATATAACAATTAACCTTTTGTCTGATGCCATGGAAGCATGCCTTCCATGGCATTATTTGTCATTGATATATGGGAGAAGTACGGTTGTCAGAACGGGAAACGCGCGTTCTTGAGGCGATTGTAAGGAACTATGTCCTGACCGCCACGCCAACAGGATCACGCTGTATTTCCAAAATGAAAGATTTTAATCTCTCTCCGGCAACTATTCGTAATGTGATGGGAGACCTGGAGGAGAAGGGATTTATTACTCATCCGCATACTTCCGCCGGACGGGTTCCGACAGATGAAGGATACCGGTACTATGTGGACCAGTTAGTTAAATCCGCCGCGCTGCCAAAGAAAGTAAAGAATCAGATAAAGCAGGAAATTACACACATAGAGCCGTACGACCTCCATATGCTGATGGAGGCGACATCAAAGGCCCTGAGTAAAGCCACCAACCAACTGGGAGTCATACTTTCACCCAGGCTCAGGGCAGGTATATTTCGGCATCTGCACATTTATCAGATTAATACGCAGCGGTATCTGATGAATGTGACCATTGACTCTGGTTTCGTAAAATCCATAGTCGTTGAGCTGACAACAGAAATTGATCAGGATAAAATTGAGGCAGCGTGCCGCATTATTAATGAGCGGTATAATGGTTTGGCGCTCAAGGAACTCTTTCTTTGTAATGAAGAGATTTTTTCTGATGTTGATACTTTTGAAATGGGCGTAATTAAGCTGTTTATACCGTCAATTCAAAGATTACTGGGCAACGGTGATGGTGATGAATTATTTACTGATGGAAAGACTAATATACTGTTGAAACCTGAGTTTTTTAATAAAAACCAGGTAAGTTCAATCATTGAAGTGTTGGAGGAAAAACGGCTACTTATGCACCTCTTTGGTGAAAGTAATGAGAGTGCCAATAGTGTACTTGTCTCTATCGGAGGAGAAATTGAAAAAGGCGTATTCAGTTCATTCAGTGTGGTAAAAACGACGTATCAGATTGGAAGCATGCGGGGTTCTCTCGGCGTTATCGGGCCGAAAAGAATGCCCTACCCGTTTCTCATTTCCGCCGTTGATTATACTTCCAAAGTACTGGGTGAGCTGTATACCTGATGATCCCTGTTGTCGGATAGGGGAACGTCGTATGGTCCTAGATACCAGAAAGCAGACATCAGGGAAAACAGGGAATATAGACAAGAATGATGGTAAAATGTAAAGTAAAATGACGATTATAAATGTCGGTAAAGTGATGTATCCGGGATATTAGCAATTGTAATAATAAATCCATATTACCACAGATAGCGGTAGAGGTTGACTATGGCGAAGAAGAAAAAAGAGACTGCTGAAAAACAGCAGAGTGAGGTAACCAGGGCACGGATCGAGGAAGATAAGCCAACATCTGAAACTGCACCTTCTGAAAAAAAAGAGCGGGAGGAGGAGCCGGAGACTGAAACGGAGCAGGAAGAAAAGGAAGGGGATCGGGAACCTGTCGTCACTCTTGAAAATGAACTCAATGAGCAGAAGGATAAATATTTGCGTTTAATGGCGGAGTTTGACAATTATAAACGTCGAACGAGTAGAGAATATGAGCGTCTGGTGGAATCGGCAAATGAACGTCTAATACTGGATATCATTGAGGTGCGGGAAAACCTGGAGCGTGCATTGTCCATGGCTGATGAAAAACATGATTTTACCAGTTTCCTCGAGGGTATGAAACTGATTTTCAATAAACTTGACGCCATTCTCGGTAAAAATGGATTATCGGTATTTACTGAAGTTGGTGATGTATTTGATCCGGCGATTCATGATGCAATGATGAAGACGCCGCATGATAAAATCCCGGAGGACCATATCATACAAATATATGAAAAAGGGTACAAGTTAAAGGAACGGGTCATTAAGCATGCAAAAGTTATTGTATCGGCAGGTGCTTCCGGCGACACTGAAGAAGGTAAACATGATGAGAATAACAAGGAGTCTGAAGTACCCGTTTCAGAAGATTAGGAAAATGATGGAAATAAATATATACTTAAATAACGGAAAAGGAGGATTGTATGGGGAAGATAATCGGCATTGATCTCGGCACGACGAATTCATGTGTTTCTGTAATGGAAGGTGGAAAGCCTGTTGTCATTCCGAATCCTGAAGGTGGACGCACGACTCCGTCAATGGTGGCATTTTCAAAAACCGGTGAACGGCTTGTGGGGGCTATCGCAAAACGTCAGGCGGTAACCAATCCTGATGATACCGTGTACTCCATTAAACGGTTTATGGGACGTCGGCATAATGAGGTGGAGTCGGAAGAAAAAATAGTTCCCTATAAGATTGTCGGCGGATCTTCAGATCTGGTAAAGGTGCATGTTAATAATAAAGATTATACGCCACCTGAAATCTCAGCTATGATCCTCCAGTATCTGAAAAAGGCTGCTGAGGATTACCTTGGCCAGGAAGTAAAAGAAGCGGTCGTTACGGTACCTGCATATTTCAATGATTCACAGCGTCAAGCTACCAAGGATGCGGGTAAAATTGCCGGGCTTGACGTTAAGAGAATAGTCAATGAGCCTACCGCGGCTTCCCTGGCTTATGGACTTGATAAAAAAAACAGTGAAACAATAGCGGTGTTCGATCTCGGCGGCGGGACTTTCGATATTTCAATCCTCGAGATAGGTGATGGTGTTTTTGAAGTGAAATCAACCAACGGTGATACCCATCTCGGCGGAGATGACTTTGATCAGGTGCTTATCGATTATATCGCCGATGAGTTTAAGAAAGATAACGGTGTTGACCTGCGTCAGGACCGTATGGCGCTGCAGCGTCTCAAAGAAGCGGCTGAGAAGGCAAAGTGTGAATTGTCAACCGCTATGCAGACGAATGTTAATCTGCCCTTTATCACCGCTGACGCAAGCGGCCCTAAACATCTTGATGTCAGCATTACGCGGGCCAAGTTTGAATCACTTGTTGAACATCTGATTGACCGTTCAATGGGGCCGTGTGAAAAAGCGTTGGCCGATGCCAAAATTGCGACTTCTGATATAAAGGAGGTGATTCTGGTCGGCGGTTCAACCCGTATCCCCGCAGTCCAGAAAAGGGTGCAGGAATTCTTCGGCCGCGAGCCGAATAAAGGGGTCAATCCCGATGAAGTAGTGGCGGTCGGTGCCGCTATTCAGGGCGCAATACTCGGTGGTGATGAGTCGGTAAAGGATGTCCTTCTGCTCGATGTGACACCCTTATCTCTCGGGATCGAAACCCTCGGCGGTGTTATGACAAAGCTTATAGAGCGTAACACCACTATTCCGACAAAAAAAAGTCAGGTCTTTTCAACCGCAGCGGATAATCAGCCTGCAGTATCAATCATGGTATACCAGGGTGAGCGCGAGATGGCGTCACACAACAGGCTGCTCGGCAAGTTTGACCTGGTCGGTATCCCACCGGCGCCGCGCGGGGTTCCACAGATCGAAGTTACCTTTGACATCGATAACAACGGCATCCTTAATGTGAGCGCAAAAGATCTAGGTACCGGCAAGGAGCAGCAGATAAAAATCGAATCATCCAGCGGATTGTCTGAGAGTGAAGTTGAGCGAATGGTTAAAGATGCGGAAGCACACGCTGAGCAGGATAAAAAGGAGCGTGAAAAGGTTGACGTGAAAAACAGCGCTGATCAGATGATATTCCAGACGGAGAAAACACTGAAAGAACTTGGTGATAAAATTTCCGCTGAAGATA
The DNA here is from genome assembly GCA_964543525.1 of uncultured Fibrobacterota bacterium. Classification (GTDB taxonomy): domain Bacteria; phylum Fibrobacterota; class Chitinivibrionia; order Chitinivibrionales; family JANQEN01; genus CBDVBE01. Next base: position 15,202 of record CAZIYW010000002.1, read on the forward strand.
AGGGCAAGATTCAGACTGCACTCAATGACCTTAAGGACAAAGCAAAGATTGACGATATCGAAGCCATAAAGGCAAGTATGGAAGCGCTCAACCAGGCTTCGCACAAGATGGCTGAGGAGATGTACAAACAGCAGGCTGCTGCGGGAGCTGCCCAGGGAGGACCGCAGGGCGGGCCTGGTGCCGGAACCGGTCAACAGCAAGCCGGTGAAGAAGCACAGCCAGCAGGTCCTGATACCGGCGGAGATAAAAAAGATGGAAAAAAAGACGGTCCCATTGATGCGGATTTTGAAGTAGTAGATGATGACAAATAGATAAAGAATTGTAGAATATGGCTAAAAGAGATTATTACGAAATTTTGGGTGTCACAAAGGGTGCCGGCAATGATGAGATAAAAAAGGCGTATCGAAAGCTTGCAGTAAAGTATCATCCGGATAAGAATCCCGGGAACAGGGAGGCTGAAGAGAAATTCAGGGAAGCCACTGAAGCGTATGAAATATTAAAGGATTCCGAGAAACGCGCCAAGTATGATCAGTTTGGCCATGCGGCTTTTGAAGGTGCTGCGGGCGGCGGATTCAGCGGCTTTGGCGGTGGTTTTGGCGGCTTTGATCTTTCTGATGCTCTGCGGGCTTTTATGAATGATTTCGGTGGTGATTCGCTGTTTGGTGATCTCTTCGGCTTCGGCGGCACCGGCCGACGGGGGCGGAGAAGAAGCGGTGGTATGCGCGGCAATGACCTGCAAGTACGGTTAAAATTGTCACTGAAGGAAATTTGTAACGGGGTAAAGAAGAAGATAAAAGTGCGCCATAAAAGTGTCTGTGACGAATGCAGTGGTACCGGCTCCCGAACAGGCAAAAAGGTTGACTGTATTCAGTGCGGCGGTTCCGGCCGGATTCGTCATGTACAAAATTCCCTGTTCGGTCAGATCGTACAGGAAACGGCGTGTCCGGCCTGCCACGGACAGGGAACTGTCGTGAAAGAACCCTGCAGTAAATGTGGCGGCAGCGGCAGGAAAACCGGCGAAACTACTGTTGTCGTTGATGTCCCTCCCGGCGTGGCCGAGGGTAACTATATCAGTGTTCCCGGTAAAGGAGATGCCGGTTTGTATGGCGGACCTCCCGGTGATCTCATCGTTCTTATCACGGAAGAAAAGGATGACTTCTTTGAACGACACGGTATTGATGTATTCTGTACGGTTGAAATCAGCTTTGCCGAAGCTGCTCTTGGAACGGCAAAGACAATACCAGCTATTGAAGGTAAAGTCAGTCTTAAAATACCGGCAGGTACACAATCCGAAAAAATATTCAGGTTACGGGGAAAGGGATTACCGGTACTCAATGGACACCAGCGAGGCGATCAGCTGGTGAAAATTCATGTGAATACACCGGAAAAGTTAAATAGAGAGCAGCGTGAACTTTTTGAGAAATTGTCGACATTGGAGAAAAAACCAAAAAACGTATTTGAGCGGGCAAAAGAAATTTTTCAGTAGAACGGTTAATCTTTATAATCTATTTTGTCAAGTATCGATCTGATCCGTGCCAGCTCCTGGGTAACCACCTGCGATTTGTACACCCGATCAGTTCGAATATTCTCCAGCGCCGTATCAATATCCCTGAAAATGTGCCGGTACGTATCCGCCAGTGCATTACATTGAATGGTAAGATCCTTCATCTCCTTTATCTCCCTGAAACCGAGTTCTGTTTTTAAGCGACCCTTTTTTAACTGCATTGCCCATTTTTCAAGTTTATAGACAGGAACGGCAGCTTTACGTGAGGAGAACATGCCGACGCCAACGGCGATAATAAGACTGACTATCTGTGCAGTAATAAGAGCTGGAAGAATAATACCGAGGATACTGGTTAATTCCAGATCCTGCATAATGTCGTTGCTCATATAGTAAAAATTGCCATCCTGTGATTTTGCATTATACAGTAATGAAAGAATGAGTGTGGTCATACAGGAAGTAAGAAAAATGATAAAGAGTATGCGGGTAATAATTTTGAACTGCAGTGTTTTTTTAAGAAAGAAATTCTTAAACGGGTGCCTCTGTACTTTGGTTGTCATAGTATGCCTTTTAAAAGGAAAAGTGGTAACCGCTGAATTGCCTATATGTGTATTGTAACATAAATAAAATAAAATGATTCGGACAATTAATAAAAAGAATTTTAAAAGGTCTCTCTGTATTTGGGCGGAGAAAAATTATTTTAAATAAATGGATACAATAGCAGTGGTTGATTTCGGCGGTCAGTACACCCACCTTATTGCCAATCGGATCAGGCGACTTGGCGTCTTTTCCGAGATTGTTCCTTCCGATTTAAGTGCGGGAGACTTTGTCCGTTACAAAGGTATCATTCTTTCCGGTGGGCCTTACAGTGTTCTTGATGCTGATGGGCCGACCGTTTCACCGGAGATCTTTTCGCTGGGGATACCGATTCTGGGATTGTGTTATGGTCACCAGCTCATTGCCAAAATCCTCGGTGGAAAGGTATTACGAGGTGAGAAACGGGAATATGGTATTGCAGAGTTAACCATTATCAACCCGGAACCGCTCTTTGCCAATCTTGCGGAAAAACAGCAAATATGGATGAGCCATGGTGACGCGGTCGAAGAACTGCCAGAGGGATTTGAGGTGTGCGGTACTACTCCCGATTGTACCCATGCTGCTGTGGGCGATTTTACTAGAAAATTTTTCGGTCTGCAATTTCATCCCGAGGTTACCGACACTCCCAACGGTATGATAATGCTTACCAATTTTATCGATATTTGTAAATGTAAACGATCCTGGAATGCCGGTGCATTCCTGGAAGAAATTTCCAGTAATATAAAAAAGAGGTGCGCCCGTAAAAAAGTGTTTCTTCTCGTTTCCGGTGGTGTTGATTCCACGGTAGCGTTTACCTTGCTGAATAATGCTCTCGGATCAAATCGGGTCCTCGGGTTGCACATTGATAACGGCCTTATGCGGCTGGATGAGTCGGAAAATATTATTGCCTTTTTAAAGAAACAGGGCTTTGGTAATCTTCATATTTATGATGCATCCAAAGAGTTTCTCTCTGCCCTGGAAGGCGTTACCGATCCGGAGGAGAAGCGAACAATAATAGGAAAACAGTTCATTGAGGCAAAGGAGCGTGCGCAGGAGAATTTTGGCCTCAATCTTGATGAGTGGCTGCTCGCACAGGGTACTATCTATCCGGATACTATCGAAAGCGCCGGTACCGAACATGCAGATAAAATAAAAACACATCATAATAGGGTTGATATTATTCTGGAACTGCTTGAGAAGGGACTTGTGGTTGAGCCTCTTGCCCAATTGTATAAGGATGAGGTAAGGCAGCTTGGGGAGAAACTGGGCATTCCCCATGACTTGCTTTGGCGGCACCCCTTTCCCGGTCCAGGTCTCGGGGTCCGGGTGTTGTGCTCGGAAGGCAAGCTTGACCCGGTTGATCGGAAAACGGCTCAATCGGTGGAAGCTATTGCGCGACCAGCAGGATTCGGCTCCTGTATTCTTCCTGTACGGAGTGTTGGTGTCCAGGGAGACAGTAGAACCTATGCTTATCCGGCCCTGCTTTATGGTGACTGCAATTGGTCGCTTCTGGAGACGATTTCGACACAGATTACCAATACGATTAGTGAAATTAACCGTGTTGTCTATGGTGTGTATATTCAGAAAGACCCTGAATATTCGCTGGTAGAGGCCTATCTCACCGAAGAACGTTTAGATAAGCTGCGTGCAGTAGATCATGTCGTAACCACTGTTCTGCATGAGACAGGTGAGTATGAAGCGGTATGGCAGATGCCGGTGGTACTGCTACCCGTGGTTGACAGAGAGGGCGAGGAATGCATCGTGCTCCGTCCCATTGCCTCACAGGAAGCAATGACTGCAAGATTCTTCCCGCTGAGCAATGAAACACTTGATAAGATTGTTTCAGGTGCAAAGAATGTTCAAGGAATAGGTGATATCTTTTTTGACATCACGAATAAGCCCCCGGGGACTATAGAGTGGGAATAATGCACATTTCAGGTCGCTTATTTCCGGAGGCTTACTTTAAAACTCCGCCCCCAGGGACCAGTAATTCTGCGGATTTTTCATATACCGGTGCCAGTCGGTTTTCCAGGCCAGATCATAGCGCAGCACAAAAATCCCGAAATTCGCTCTGAGACCGAATCCCATGCCGCCGTAAATTTTCCTGGGCAGGGGAACTATATCGTACTGGTCTTCGGGGTCCCAGGCATTGCCGACATCGAAGAAAAAGGCTCCATTTATATAGCGGATGGTCACAGGAAGTGGCCATACCAGATCGATAGTTTTAACAAATGGGAAACGGAATTCCGTGTTGAACACAGCATACCGGCAACCGCTGATATCGAAGTAGTTCCATCCTCTGAAGGGTACCACAATACTGGAGTAAATTGAATTGTTGAGATTTTTTTCGTAAGTGGTACGGTTTATGCGGTAAAAGATCCAGTTCTCATTGCCGCCCAGGAAATAGCGGCGTGCCGATTCATCCCGGTTAATCGGTTCACTGAATCCGCAGGCAAGTCTGTTTGCCCAGACAAATTTCCTGCGAATGTGCCAGTAGTGCCGTATGTCAAAATCGAGCGATATGAAGGAAGCGTCCTCTGATGTAAAGGGGGGCGATGCCAGAAGAGTCGCCTTCGCACGGATACCGTTTATCGGGCCGGTAATGCCCCAGAGGATATTATCAAATACATAGCTCAGTGACGGCAGGGTGATATTCTTCGAGATCGTTGCAAGAGAATCGTACTTCTGTAATTTCCCGTCCTCATAAATATATGGTTCCCGCTCCATATGCTGATAAAACAGATTGAAATCAATTCGTGAGTAAAGTGAAAAGGGATACCGCAGAAGCAGCATGGCGCCGATATTGGTGTCATGATACAGGTGGTAATAGTCCAGGGTAGCAAAAGTATAATAGCGATCATAAAAGCCACCCAGACCGAAGTCGAGTCTGAATTGGGTGTTGATATAAAAGGCAAAAAGGTTGTTCTCTTCAAAGGACCCCTGTATATTCCCGGCGACGGCGATTTGATGGTTGCCCAGAAGATCGCTGAATACGATAACACCCTGGCCGGCATATCCGTAAATGGTACTGTACGCCATGCCGACGGAAACCAGGTCAATTGAAAATTTGAGTTTATAGGGGTAGGCTATAAGCTTTTCAGGCAGGATCACACTCGCAGAGCCGGTGTCATACTGAGAAACGGCTTCCGCTGAATCACTCATACCGGTATCTGAGACGGAAACGGCTTCTTCCGTACTCTCCTCTGCTGTCGATGAATCCGGCGGGAGCGTGTCTGTCGGAATCGCAGTAAGATCCGGTGTTATCTCTGATGAGTCCGCCGATGAAACCGAAGCGGTATCGCTGTCCGGGATAGTCAACTCTGTCTGTTTTTCAGTACTGTCAGTAGTAATACTTGTGTCAATTTCTTCAATAATACCGACTTCTTCATCGGCAGTACGCTTTTTTTGAGAAATGACTTCATTAATTGCTTTTGTGGAATCTGATTCTATAATTTCGGTAATGTCGGAGGTGTCCACAGAATCAGGCTCAAGTTCGACCGGCAGGAAATACTTGACCGATGTATCCGCGCGGGACTTAACCCATAACGTCGGAGAGGGGAGTGAGTCATGAAGATTTTTATCGGGATTTTCAACTTTCCAGATATCCCAGCCTTGTTTCTGGAAGAGGCTGAAGACAAGTGTGTTCTGATCCTTTGCCCAGTCCGGGTTCGAGCAGCCACCGATTATATCGGTCAGTCCACGTAAACTGTCGATATTGTCTACCGGTGCAATGTAAATATTTCGGATGCCATTTCGGTCCGAGACAAAAGCGATACTGTTACCGTCCGGTGAAAAGCAGGGATGCCGTTCGTTCCACGGGGTTGCGGTAAGCTGAGTTATCTCCCTTGTTTTAAGATCCAGAAGGAACAAATCCGATGCGGGACGCTCATGGAATCTGTTCCGATCGGCAATACCGCATGTGTCGGTTGCAGAAAAAACGATGGAAGACCCGTCACGTGAGAAACGGGGAGTCGATTCATAACGGATATCCTTTGTCAGTCGTGTTACTCTCCGGGTTTTAACATTGACCATATAGATGTCGGATGTGTGTTGTTTGAGACCCGAGAATACTATATGTTTACCGTCGGGAGACCAGTCCGGTGAAGTAATACTTGCCAGACTGGGAACGATAGTAATGACATGTTCCTTCTTGTCTATATCAATAATACGCAGTTCGTTTCTTCCCTTGTTCTTTGTTACAAATGCAATCCGTTTACTTTCTGGTGACCAGCACATACCGCTGCGGAAGGGCTGGAATGACTCAAAGTAACCACCATAACCGTATTGTCCGATTCTTTTAATTACTTTTCCTTTGGTGTCCGCAATAAATATCTTGGTGTAATCCTTATTATCGCTATAGTAGGCGACCATTGTACCGTCAGGAGAAATTCGCGGTTTGAGATTTACATAGGAACGTGATTCGACATGAGAGGTTAATGCAGTTCCTTTGATGTCAAGATTCTCCCGTTTCCCGATTTCCGGCCAGTAAATACGTTTTAATTCCCGCTGCCACTCCGAGCCCAGCTCCTCAAGATCCTTTTTATAGACCTTTTCAAGGGCGGTTATAACCTGTTTCGTTCTTCTGAAGGTGGTAAGAAACCGGTGAAAGGTGCTGTCACCCCGTGTTTCGGAGAGAAAGAACAGAAACGATTGCCCTCCCTTATACACCAGATAGCCGCTCATATTGTTTGGATTGGGTAGTGTGCCGAATATAGTTATATCCATCATGAACATATCAGCTTCGGTATCCCAGCCGGAAGACAGAAACTCGGCGCTCCCTTCTGCAAACCACATGGGCATCTGCATCGCATTGGGACGGAAAAGAGAACCGCCGAATTGATCAGAGAGTATACCGTACTGGAATGCATGAACACATTCATGATGAAGAACATGGCGGAACTCTTCATAGGAACCGGTAAAAGGAACAACGATACGATTCTTCAGTGACTCGGTAAAACCGCCGACACCTTCGGGGATTATCCCTGGAGTAACATTCGTCTGTTCGAAAAGAGTGGGGCTGCCGAATACAAGCAGCGGTAATGATTTTTTATGTTTAAAGCCGAAATCTTTTTCCAACTCCTTATAGGCATTTTCAATCCATTGCGCGGTAATCGGCGGTAAATCTCCCTGATCCTGGTGGAAGTATGAGTGAAAATGCGGCAGCTTGTAATATTGCCAGGAGAGATTCTGATACTGTACCTTGTTTTTACCAAAGCCGAAAGAATGAAACCAGAATCCGGCTATAAGTATACATACATAAATGTATAGAGAATTTTGGGGACGAAAATATTTCATTATGGTTCTGGGGACCTTTAAATTTTTATTGTGAGAATAGAATTCTTTCTGTTTCGGTTTAATTTGTTTTGTTAAAAGCAATTCTAAAATATAATACGGTTGGAAAACATTGAAAATTAATGATTCTTTGGGGAGAAGTAATTAATAAGTCCATTAAATTCTTTTTTCATTATTGTCGATGATTTATTGGAAAGCATACTTTTTTAAATCGCATATTCAATGCCTTGTTGTATATTAGTAGCGCATAGGTATTTAGGGATTTCATGAGATCTTGACACATATTTTTCAGGAACGTATATTGTTTTTCGGTTTCCGGGAACAAAATTTAGACTTAGGATTCCATATATCTTCTTATACCTACTAATTTAAGCCCTTAACGTAAGTAGTGTATATGCTCACAACTAGAAATACATTATTTAGTGCTGGTATTTTGATTGTCTTTTTATCCTTCTTTACTGCTGTCTTTGCAGGAAGAAAGATTGTCGTTCCCCACGATTTTCCGACGATTCATTCCGCCCTTGGTGAAGCTGATGAAGGTGACACCATTTATGTAGTGAAAGGAGTCTACAAGGAAAACATCGCTCTTACCGACAATGTTGTGTTAATGGGCCAGGAGATGACCAGGACTGTTATCAACGGTATGAGGAAGGGGCCATGTGTTATCGGCGCCGACGGTGCAACGATAACCGGCTTTACAATTATCAACGGCTCTACAGGTATTTTATGTAAAAATACCAGACCGATTATTAAAAACAATCTCATAGTAGATAATAAAGGTGCCGGTATCCATGCACTTATCTCTCTTCCGGAAATTAAAAATAATGTTATTTATCGAAACGAATGGACAGGTATCTTTCTCGAATCAGCCAGAGGCACGCGGACGTCGGTCGATCATAATGTCATTCTTGAGAACGGGTATTGCGGTGTTTTCTGTGCGCATCGTACCGAAGTACTGGTCCGGAATAACATCCTTTACAGAAATAAACAGTATGGGGTGTATATTGCTCCCGATGCGATTAAGACAAGAATAATTCATAATAATATATATGAGAACCGTCGCCCCTATAATCCTGACGCCGTTGTCAATCAGACCAATATCAGCAAGGAACCGCTCTTTATCTCTCCGGCACATCCGGATTATAATTACTTTGTTAAGGATGTTTCCGCGTGTAAGGGTAAAGGTGAAAACGGAACCGATATTGGTTTGATAACCGAGAAAATGATTGAAGTGCTCAGTACCGATCGGGACGGTGACGGTATCCTTGATGATATCGATCAATGCCCTGATGTCGCGGAAGATCAGGACGGATTTGAAGATGAGGACGGGTGCCCTGATTTTGATAATGATGGGGACGGTATCGCTGATAATAACGATCAGTGTCCAAATGATCCAGAGGATATCGACGGATTCCAGGATGAAGACGGCTGCCCGGAAAACGACAATGACCGTGACGGTATCCTTGATAACGTGGATAACTGTCCCGACAATCCGGAAACGGTGAATGGATATAAGGACCAGGACGGCTGTCCCGATGAAAAGCCCAAGGAGATTAAGCAGGCGCTTATCCTAAGGGGAGTCAATTTTAAAACAGCAAGTGCCGAATTACTTGAAGAATCTTATTACGTTCTGGAAAAGGTATTTAACAGTCTTGAAGCATATCCTCATGTGCGGGTAGAAATTGCCGGACATACCGACAGCCAGGGTAGTGACCAGTATAATATGGTTCTGTCATATGAACGGGCAAAAGCGGTAATGAATTATCTCATAATGCGTGGAATATCTGAGGACCGGCTTGTTGCACGCGGGTATGGGGAAACAAAACCTATTGCTGATAATAATACTGAAGAAGGTCGCTATAAAAACAGGCGGGTTGAAGTAGTTCCGATACGATAATTTTTCAGGATACAATGTGTGGCATTACACAAAAAGATAAGTGATAAAAATATGACAAGAGTAATACTGCTTGTAACCGTTATCGGGTGTTGCGTAGGCTCAGGATTCGGGGATATAAATCCTACCGGAGGTTTTAGCGCACCCTACTTTCAGGCCGATTATATTCAGGACCTTTCTGAATTCAGTGCTGCGCTCGTCAACCCCGCTCTGCTGTTCCGGGTAAACCAGTTTCGGTTGGAGGCCGGGTTTTACCGATGGGGTGGCGTAAATCCGTTCGGTGATGAACTGGGTTATCAGCACATGCACTTCCTCGCGCCGATACGCCTCCGTCATACCATTGGCATGACTATTCTGCACAGTGGTTCTGAATTCAGAGAAATGATTTTAAGTGAAGATTCCAAATTACCCGAAGAGATTGGAATAAATGACTTCTTTGAGTTGTGGTTTATTCCTCACTATAGTTTTCGTGTCCTTCCGTGGCTGTCATTGGGTATCAATCCAAAACTGGTCATGCAGAATCAGTTCGGCACCAAGTCGTTCGGATTTGGTATGGATATCGGCGCCTATGCAAATGTGTTTAACCATTACCGCTTCGGAGACTTGGGCGTGAGTATTAATTTTCAGGATATCATACCGGCGAATCTGAAATGGAGAAATGAGACTGGAGAAACACCGCGGCAGCTTATGACTACACGTTTCAGGGGCGGTCTGCGATATGCTGTCATGAACGACCGCTTAATAGCCGATTTTGAAATTGTTGGTGATAATCTTTTTCAACAATTATGGGATTTTATGATTGATCTGAGTGAAAAAGGTGAGTTGGACTCACTGGGTAATCTTATTGAAAAAGATGATTCATATCTGGATAAAATCGCGAGGGTCAGTGCACACTTCAAATTCCAGTGGATCCCGCAGGTCTGGTTCAAATTCGGCTGGGCGAACAATAACATCCCTTACATCGGATTTAATTTCAATGTTATCTATCTCTGGCCGGAGATGATAAATTATGCCTGCTGTGATGTTCATTTCGGTTACAGTCTCAATGAGTTTGAGCGGGGTGCTACCGGAATGATAAAACTGTCCACGGATTTCGGACCAACCCGCGAGCAACGTGAATCCAAACGGTTATATGACAAATTGGTTCTCGCTCCCATGAATGCTTATAATGAAGCGATGCGATTGTATGTCGCGAAGAAATACTGGGAAGCCGGGTTTGCCTTTGGAAAAGTACTGGCTCTGTTCCCGAATTTTCATCTGAATGATAAGGCTACCTACTATATGGGGGATTGTTATACCCAGCTGCGCCTGCATGGCATTGGTCGCCAAGTATTTAATGAAGGGCTTGCCGAATATACTACCTCGGAAGTAAGGGCTCGCTATTTATACGGACTTCAGCTTATTGATTATCGGGAAGGCAAATTCAAGGATGCTCTGAAAAATCATGCATTTATAACTAATTTATACGGCCAGAGCGATATCAGGCCGGATGCGGATTATCTTGCCGGGCAGATTCATCTTCAGAGAAAAAATTACAGTGCCGCCGCACAGGTGCTGGGTGGTATTCCACCGGATGCCGCCGTCTATAATTATGCGCAATATTCGCTTGCGGTGTTGAATATAGAAAACAACAAATTGATTGAAGCAATTCAGAACCTCCAGAATATAGTAACGGATACGGCAACGGGAGAGGCTGAGCAGATGCTGCAATATGCGGCAGAGGTCAAGTTGGGGCAGCTCTATTTTGAACAGGTCGAGCTGAGAAAAGCGGTGGAAGCCTTTAAACGCGTTCCCGAAAATACCGAGCATGGTGATGAGGCACTTCTTGGTATTGCATGGTCCTGGATAAAGGTAAATCGGCCTCAGGAATGTTTAAATGCGATAAATCAGTTAATATCCCTGCATCCTAAATCACCGTTGATTCCTGAATCATACCTGGTAAAAGGATATGCGTTAATGCTCATGGGCAGGAATACGGAAGCAATTGAATCTATTGAGGAGTGTTTGCAGTTATGTAAAAACGAATTTGCCAATGAGGATGATCTGGCATTAAAAACGGAGAAATTTAAACAGACTGAAGTTAATTTTGCTCCAACGGCTAATCAAATAAAAAAGAATGCGCTGCGCAAACCGACGGATAAGATTATTTCCGAAAGAACAGACCTCAAAGCGAAATTTGATGTTTTTGATAAGGAAGCTCGTGAATTTTTCTATTACAGTCTTTTGGTTACCGATAATAAAAAGTTCTTCCGTCAGAAGGAAAAAATCGAAATGGATGCTGAATATGCCTTGGCTAAGCTCAGTAAGATTATCGGTACGGAGAAAGAACGCGAAATAATAGAAAAGGATAGCAAGAAACAAGAAAAGTTGGATGAAGAGATTGAGAAACTCCAGCAGCAATTAGAGGGGCTCGAGGAATAACAATATTCCGGAGTGTAATTTGGTGCTTTCTCGCGAATAATTTCATTTTTACTTTCATATTTTATTATATTAACCATTACACCGTTTAAAATAATGTTGCGGCAAATTATTACAAACCATAATGTCATTTTACAAAGGGAGAATCGAGGGTATGAATGCTGTTAGAAATCTGGTATTGTCATTTTTTCTGGTAATGTTTTGTGTACACCTGTTTTCTCCACACACGCTCACTGCCCAAACTTCTGATAAGAAGAAGGAAGAATTGCTTCGGAAAATCCAGGAGTTAAAGGCAAAAAAGGCTAAAATTACCCAGCAGACAGAGGAAAAACTGAAAAAGCAGGCCGGGCCGAAAAAGAGTCTTGCTGAAATTATCGCAAAATATGAACGGTTATATGCCAATTGTCAGGGAAAGAAAAATGAACGGTGTGCTACAATCATGTATGATTTAAGTAAGATGTACTACGATAAGGCGCGTGATGATTATATACAGGCCCGGCAAAACTATGAAAAAGCCATGGACCGCTGGGAGAAAAATCCATCTGGGCCGGAGCCGGTCAATCCGATTCCTCAGTATGATAAAGCACTGGATATGTATACAAAAAGTGTAAAATTGTATCCTGACTTTATCAAGGCGGATGAAGGATACTATCAGATTGGCACAATCCAGACACTTAATGGGAACCTTGATTTAGCGAAGGATGCATTTTTTACCCTGGTAACCAAATTGCCGAACAGTATCCGTGCCTCGGCGGCTCATTTTCGTCTTGCTGAATTCTGTTTTATGGATCGTGACTTTACCTGCGCTCTGAAACATATCGAGAAAATAAGGCCCAGCGAGATAAATCCTGAGGTACAGGAAATGGCTCATTACCGGAAAGCTGAAATTTATTACAACCGTGCTGAATTTGATGTGGCTGCCGAATTGTTTTTTGACTATGTTGAAAAGTGTGATTGTGGTGAGTATCCGAAAAGAGACCTCCGTGATCAAGCTCTTGAATATCTGGCTATATGCTTTTCCGATATGCCCAAAGGGGCGGAGGGGGCTATTGATTTCTTTAAGAAAAAGGGTAAACGGCCGTATGAAGATTATGTAATCTATACTGTTGGTATGAAAAATTTCAATCACGGTCAATATGATCAGGCTCGTTTGGCCCTTAAAGCGGCATTGAAAAAGTTCCCGTATTATAAAGATGCCCCTCTTGCACAACAGATGATAGTTGCCTGTTTTGTTATCCGTAAAAAGTATGACGAGGCAAATGTTGAACGGGAAAAACTGGTTGATTATTACAGTGCCGGCAGCGAATGGCATTCCCATAATTCAGGAGATCCCGTCGCGTTGGAAAAAGCGGCGTTCGAGGTTAAGAAGGCCCTGGCATCAATACCGATATATTATCATGCGGAAGCACAGAAAAAAAAGAATAAAGCGCTTTATGAAAAAGCGATTAAACGGTACCAGCAATACATTGATATGTTTCCTGATGAGAAGTGGAAAATATATGAGTTTAGGTACAATATGGCTGAGATATATAATGCATTACACCAATACGAGAATGCAGCAAAGTATTATGATTTTGTAGCCTCCCAGAATCTTACTACATACCCGGTATATAAGGACGATATGCTTGATACGCTAGGTATGGAGGGTGAAGAGATTGAAAAGCTGAAAAAGAACAGAAAGAAGGCAAGTCCTGTAGCCATTTCTCAGGAAGATGCCGGATATAACGCAATCGTTGCTCTAGATAATTTAAGAAAAAAGAAAATGCAGCGGAGCGGCTTGACGGATGAGCAGTCCTATGCGTTGCCGGAAACCAAGAAATTCCTTGACTATATTCACTCCTTTGTCGGAAAATTCCCCCAGAGTTCCAATGCACCGGAAGTGTTGTACATTGCGGGTAACGTGCACTATTCAGCCAAGGCCTATGATGCAGCTATTGTGGAGTTTAAAAATATCATATCAAATTATTCTCATACCAAATATGGTGACAAGGCACTCAGGATGCTTGCGAACACTTATTCCAGTTCCGGCGAGTATACAATGGCTCTGGAGAAGTATAAACAGCTTCTTGCACGTGAAAAACCGAATACAAAAGGACACGCCGAAGTTGTTGATCTTGCCGCCGGTTCCATGTTTAAAAGTGCAAATGCACTGAAAAAATCTGGCAATCTTATCGGAGCTGCAGATGCTTTTAAGTCAATTTACGTTCAGTTCCCCAAAAGTAACATTGCCGATAGAGGCTGGTTTGAAGCCGGTAGTGTGCTTGAGGAGGCAAAAAACTACGAGCTCGCCGCACTCACTTTTAAAGAGCTAGGCGATAAATTTCCGAAATCGAAATTGCGGGAAAAAGCGTATGTCCGTTCCGCTGAGAACTATAAGAACCTGAAGAACTGGGAAGCTGCAGCAAAGGTGTTTGAACTGGCTGCCTCCAAAATAGCAAAAGCTGATTACGCCATCCCCAGTCTTTCTTCAGCTGCTGAAAACTATAAAAAGGCAAAATTGTATAATAAAGCCGGATTAATGTATGAGACTATTCTGCATAAGTATCCGACAGATAAACGTACCCCGCTCGCTATCTATAATGCCGGACTCATATATGAAAAGGGAAAAATGTATCAGAAAGCTATCGATATGTATACTGTTCTTGGTACAAAATATCCTGAATCAGAGTATGCGGCTGAAGGTTTTTATTCGATCGGGTTTTGTTATGAAAAATTAAATAACAACCTGAAGATGGCCCAATCGTTTACCAGTTTTGCCGAGAAGTTCACTGCAAACAGATCCAAGCAGGTAATGGCTTTGGTCCGTGCTGCTGAAGCTTATATGAAAATGAAAAATTACAAAGAAGCGGAAAAAAATGCCTATACTGCTACACAGATATATGAAAAATTTAAGAAGAAAGCTTCAATAGATCTTGTCGCCGCTTCAAAGGCGTATTACCTTATCGGTGAAATCAGACAGGTAGAGTTTAACAAAATTAGTCTTAAGGGTAGAAACGAAAAACAGGTAAAAAGCCAATTACAGGAAAAAACCAAAGCGCTCGAACCGGTTCTTAAGGCCTATGCAAAGGCCATTGAACTTGGGGTCGGAGAGTGGACAATACGTTCTACCTACCAGATTGGTAAGAGTTTTGTCGACTTTGCCGACGCGTTCAGACATCAGACTCTTTTCGGTAACCGGGATCAGAAGACGGCAAGTAAGATTAAAATTATTTCCGGTCTTGAAAAGTATTACGGTAAAGCTATGGAGAAGTTCCAATGGAACATCAATACCGCCTATGAGCAGAATATTAAGAACAAATATGTTACAATGTCAACCGATGAATTCATGCGACTGGCATATAGAAGGGGATACCTTTTTG
Source organism: uncultured Fibrobacterota bacterium (assembly GCA_964543525.1). Taxonomy (GTDB): domain Bacteria; phylum Fibrobacterota; class Chitinivibrionia; order Chitinivibrionales; family JANQEN01; genus CBDVBE01. The sequence continues at coordinate 30,242 of CAZIYW010000002.1, forward strand.
AAGAGATTGGCTTGATTTTCAAAAAAGCTCCCATTCCTAAAGGATTACCCAAGGAGGATGCTCAGGTTTATAAAGATGTGTTGGAAGAAAAATATCTTGAAGCGCTTGATGCTGCACTGCCGAAATATGAAGAAGCTATATATTCAGCACAGGAGCTTGGTATTGTGCAAAATGCCTGGCTTGACAGTATTAAAGCGCGAATTACCTTTATTAATCCTGCATCAAAAGCGCTTAGCGTACAAATAACAAAACGTCCGCCGAAGACAACCACTACTACTATTGCACAGGTGGGCAGTAAAGGAGGTGGTGAAACTAATACAGGGAGTACTGCAGCAGGTGGTGGTGCAAATGTAAGTAATGAGGCGCAGAGAATGCTTGCGAGGGCACTGCAGCGGATTGATGAAATTGTTGCAATGAAAATTCCTGCGTCGGAAAAAATTACTCAATTACGAAGTATCGAGAATGAAGCAAAACGTGAAATGGAAAAAGAACGTGATGCTATTGAAGACTATAAAGAGAAACTTGGTATTGAATGAAAAATTTAGGAATGTTGGTAGAAAAAATACTATATTAGATGTAGGAGAATGAAAAGCGTGCTCATTGGAGAGGGCTAACCATTTATCTGGAATATATACAATAAATTATTTATAAATAATTTGTAAAAAAAATTGTAACACATTTAATTAACTAAACGTTTTATTTGAAGGAAGGGGTAGAGTAATGCAACTGTTCAAATTTATCGTTGATGGTTTTACTTCGCCTGGTAGTTTTGTTATGTGGATCATCTTGTTCCTTGCTTTCGCTATCCTCGGAGTAGTTATTGAAAGGGCCTGGTATCTTTTCTTTAAATGCGGAACGAGCAGTGGTTCATTTATGGCCGGCATCTCTAAATATTTAAAAGCCGGTGATTATGAGAAAGCGATAAAGTATTCCTCGTCAATGAGTACACCACTTGCTAAAGGTGTAACAGCTATTCTTAAAAGCCGCGGTCAAAGTGCAAAACAGGTTCAGAAGGCGGTTGATGAGGTGTTTTTAACGGAAACGCCAAAAATCACCCGTAATATCGCTATTATTAATGTGATGGCTAACCTGTCAACCATGTTGGGTCTTACCGGGACTATTTTCGGTCTGATGATGGCATTTGATGCTATCGCTAATGTGCCGGCTGCTCAGAGAGCACAGGCACTCGCAACCGGTATTTCAGTTGCTATGTCAACAACACTGTTCGGCCTTATTGTCGCTGTTCCGGGAATTCTTTGTCAAGGTATCCTTGCTTCAAAGTCCGATAAAGTAATTGAAGAAATGGATGAGAAAACTGCAAAATTAGTTAATCTGGTCGAAGAATAATAATTACTAATTAACAGAAGAAAATGTAGTAATAACGGAATTTGACAATGTAATAAAGGGTCGTTACTATGCCGAATAAAGTAAAGAAGAAAAAATGGGTAGTCCAGGAGATGGATCTGAAGCCATTCATGAATCTCATGGTGGTGCTGATTCCTATGCTCCTGCTTTCTGCCGAATTTGCCCGAATAGCAATTATCGATATCAAGCTTCCTGAAGGACGCGGCTCTCAAACGATGCAGAAAGTTAAAAAGCCATCAAGAAAAGATGAAAGTAATAAGTTGTTACTTACTGCAATTATCACTGATTCCGTTGTAACCTTAGGAGCAAAGGGCGGGTTTTTACCAAGCGTGTTCTATCAGGAATTCCATAGGTATATTGCCAAGGATGATCAGGCCGATTTTACCGTTAAATACGATCCGTCGTCAAATGAGCCACCGAAACATCCGAGAACCGGTCGACCAATGGAGATTTACGAACGCTACGATATTTTACTGTATGCCTGTAATGAGGATTATACGGAAATTACCAAGTGCTTGTATTCCAAGTTCGGTGAGATGATGACGGATGCCGAGAGTGTGCCGGTTACCAAATGCAGTGTCGGTGATACTCTGTATGCGCTGACGAATCCACGAAGGATGGTTATTGTAACAAATCCTGCCGAGTATGAATTAAAACCGCTTTCAGTATACGATGAGCTGAAGAATCGCTTGATGAAAGTCAAGGAGCGGTTTAAGGATGCCGATGATGCTGATGATATCATTATCGCAGCGGAAAATCAGGTGATGTATGATAAAATTGTCCAGATAATGGATGCGGCGCGTACTGCTGATTTCCCGAATATCTCCATCGCAAAACTGAGGGGGATTTAATTATGTTAAACCGTGGCAGAAAAAAGAAAAAAGAGTATTCGACACATTTAAACATTACTTCCATGATGGATATGTTTACCATTATCCTCGTGTTCCTTCTTAAGAGCTATTCTTCTGAGGGAACTATCTTGACCAATGCGGATAACCTTATTCTCCCGAATTCAGTTTCCAAGAAAAAACCGAAAGAGGTAAATCTGCAGGTGGCGGTTACTACCGAAATGATTCTTGTTGACAATCAGCCTGTTGCGCCGACGGAAGATGCGCGGAGAATCCCTTTGGAAAACCCGGATCCCATTATTGTCAAGCTGGAAGAAAAACTGGCTTCCTGTTATGCTCAGGAGCAGGAGATGGTGAAGATGGGAGCGTTAAACCAGGTTCTGGGCAAGGTGATCGTGCAGGTGGATAAGAACATTGAATTCGATGTTTTGTTTAAAGTAATGAATACTTGTGGTAAAGTGGGCTATAATAATATGAATTTCGCAGTAATGGAAAGGGAAAGTTAATCATGAAGTATAAAGTGCTTATTAAAAGGTGTGATGATTCCCGTCGTGCTGCGTCAATCGCAGAAGAGATTGCTAAATGGTCCGGCAGTCCTCGAGAAACGGTTCTTGCTGCTATTAAGGGAAAGGATGTGTGCATACGCAAAGAAGCGGATGACAATGAAGCGGCTGAATTGAAACAGCGATTTGAAGCTGTGGGAGCGACGATGGAGCTGGTGGCTCTTGGTGGAGCGGCAGCTGCGCCGCCGCCTGTTGCTGCTGCAGCGAGACAATATGATGATGATGATGAGGAAGAACCAGGAAGAATTCTTTCTGACCGGGAATATGCCGATCAGCTTAAAAAACGTGCCGACATTTTTACAATAGAGAAAGACAACCGGCTGCGGAATCTCGAACTTGTCTGCTTGGTATTGGCGATAATTGCAGGCGCATGGTTGAGTACCCGTGAGATTGTGGAAGTGGCGACGGACTTTTTTGAAAAAATGCCGGAAGAGCGTGTCGCTAAAATTGTAAAGGAACTGCCGGAAACGCTGCAGAAAGAAAAAGATAAAAAAGAAGAAGAAATTAAGACTGAGAAGAAAAAGCTCAAGCCGACAAAAAAGAAAGGTGCCGGCGGCCGGACTGGCGGCGGTGGCGATCCGCGTGCGCGTGTAACCCGAAAAGGTGTTCTGGGAATTATCTCAGGTCAGATTAAGGGTAAGACTGTTGCTTCTGCCGACATTTTTGGTAAAGGCGGTTTTGCCGCGGGTATCGACGCTATCCTGTCGGGTGTCGGTGGTCTAAAAGCAGGTGGTAGCGGCGGCGTCGGACGAAGAGGCGCTGCGGGAATCGGATATGGCGCCGGATATGGAAGTGGTTTCGGCGGCGGTTCCGGAGGTATTGATGACCTCATCGGCAGCCTCATGGGTGGCGATGGCGGCAACCTCAATCTGAAAAAACGCGGCTCTTTGAAAATCGCCGCACCAAAATTTACAAAAGGTGGCGCGTTAACCGGCGGGAGAAGTCGGGCCAGTATTATGCGTGTAGTTATGCAAAACCTGGCTGCTCTGCGTTATGCGTACAACAAACGGTTGAGAGAAAAACCTGGACTCAAAGGAAGAATTACGGTAAAATTTGCTATTGATGAGTTCGGTAAAGTTATATTTTGTTCCGTGGTTAGTTCGACTATGAATGATCCCCCACTTGAGAAAACTGTCGTTTCAAAAATTAGACGGTGGGTTTTTGAAAAGATTGATAAGCCTGGTGATGTTACAGAAGTTGTTTATCCATTTGTGTTTTCCCAATAATAATGTATATTATTTTCAGAAATATATTTAAACAACATATCACCATAACCGAGTTATTTAACGGAGGACGTTTATGCGGAAAGTGCTGATTGCTATTCTCGTTACAGGATGTATTTACTCCTTGTTTGCGACCGATTCGAGAGTGTTGACAATGGGACGAACGGATAATTTCTTCATGGATGATATCAGTGTATTCAGGAATCCCGCTAATGTGAGCATCTATCCGAATATGCTGATGGGTTCTTTAGGAATTTACAGAGCGGATACTTCTATTGATTCTACGGGTACATTATCCGGATTATCCAATTATAACCGCGATCCTCAAAAACCGTTCTTTGGAGGTATACTTTCCTATTCGTTAAATCAATCAGCTGACGCCGGGGATCAGTACCCAATGCTCTCATTAGGGCTTGTATTTAACCGGTATGATGATATGCTAGACTATATCACACCTGAATCCGATAAGTTCTTCGGCACGGGTATAAATACTATTCTTGAGCCTGTTGACTATCTTAAACCTGTCGGCAAACTTGACATGATTCTGGGACTTGCCTTGAAAAATGGTGGTATGATTGGTCTGGGAGGATACCTTGCCTTTCAAAAAGAGAAAGATAATGATAAGGAAGGGAAACAGACGAGATTGGTAAAAGCAACTGGAGGCATAAACTGGCCGGTTGCAAAAACCATGGATCTTGAGGTTTCAGTAAATGGTGGATTGACAACCAAAATCGGTGAAGCAAAAACTGTCGATGCGGATGGTAATATATCACAATCAAAGTCATTGGTTACCATTGCAGATAATGATGTTTTTGTTTCTGCCGATGTGAGGCTTTTTTCTGCTCTTTCTTCGCTTAATGGTGACTTTGTTCCTCATTTGGGTTTTGATTACATTCAATATAACAGCAATCTTGAGAATAGAATCATTGACTTTGACGCCGGCTTTGCAATTAATATCAATATTGACAGAGGATTTTTCTGGGCCGGTGTGGAAGGCTTTTATGAAGATTACCAGTCAAAAAAAGTAGAGAATTCTTATACTTCAGTTGAAACGATTGGTGCGCGGGTTGCTTTCGGTATTGAGCGAAATATCATTTGGGACTGGTTTGTATGGCGTGTCGGCGCAACGAAAAAACTGGCATTCCAGAAAACGGGAGGACAAAACGGAAAAACTCTATGGATAGAAAATCCCGAAGCTGATGCATCAGACGAAGATCATGTCGCTTTTGGTTGGGGTCTTAACATTGAAAACCGTTTAAAAGTCGATGTGGTAATGGCGGAAGACATATTCTATACTTTCACCAATCTGATAAGCGGTAACCACCATCATATTACAAACAGGATTACCGCAACCTATAGTTTTTAATAAAAGGAAAAATGTCTTTGAATAAAAAAACGGATGGTATAAAAATGCCATCCGTTTTTTTTTAAAAGAAAAAAAATGTCAGCGGGAACGCCAAATTTTAAATTGTTGTCTACATTATTGTTTTTTCTTTTTGGTGGCGCCGTTGTCGGTGAGACGATGGCTCTGTCGATGGTGATTAGTATTGCCGGCTCTGAGATACTGGGGAAATTGTATCTGGTAAACGGTTTCCTTCTTTTCCTTTTGCCACCGCTTTTTTTTAATAATATTGATCGTTTTAACAGAGGAAAGCTCCTTTCATTTGAGCTGCTTTTCGCATCCGGAGTATTACTTGTATATCTGTTGTTTTGTGTTATTACCGGAAGTAATGGAGACCGGGGTGTTCAAATCCTACTCTTAGGTATTTACCCGCTCTCGTATTTAACTAAAATTGTACTTTTTCTAACCTTTTGGACTTTAGCGAATGATGTTTCGTATACACGGGAGGCAAAAAAAGAATTCCCTAAAATAGCTGCCTGGGGATTTATCGGGGGATTAACAGGCGCTGTTTTATCCCGTGTCCTTCTGGAAATAGTTACAACGGAAATGATAATAGGATTATGGATGATCGCTTATATCATTGCCTATAGTATGGTGCAGAAGATAGTAAGGTATTACCGCATACGATTACTTCCTAAAGAGCAGGTCCCGAAACAGAAAAGGGAGTACGGAGGATTTTTTGCAGATGTAAAAGAGGTGCTTTCCATTGAGCTTGTCCGTCTGATTGCGGTGTTATATTTCCTGGTATTTATTGCTGTTTTTCTGGTGGACTATTTATTCTGGCACACCTGCCATTACCGGTTTACCACCTCACGGGAGCTTGCCTCATTCCAGTTCAGTTTTTATATCATCCATGGAGTGGTTACAATTTTTGGATTGTTATTTTTTACTCCATATCTTATTTCGAAATTTGGATTCACAAGGCTTTTTTCATTTTTACCGTTCACATTGTTCTGCGGTTCTTTATTAATGGCTATTCTAGAGTTCAGTCCGATTTCAGGCATGTATATTCTGAGTGGTTTTATCACATTCCAATTCATGCGATACGTTGTTTTTGAGAATGCATTTTCACCTGTTTATCAGATGTTTTTTGCCGCTATTTCAAAAAAGCAGCGAGGAAGAGCTAAAACAATTATCGAAGGGATTATAAAACCATTTGCCATAATAATTGCAGGGGTGATGCTGATACTGCTGAAGGAATATGTTGGGGTAATCTTGATCTTAATTTTTATACTTGCTGCGGTAATGATTTGGGTCGTATACCAGATACGAATTGCTTATATGAACGGGTTGGTACCAAATCTTCGAAAGGGATTTGAAACTGAAGCAATTATTACAGAAATCGGTAGTCATTATGACCAGAAAATATTATCTTTAATGAGAGAATACTCACATTCTCAAAGCCCGGATGTACGCTGCCTCGCGGTTAGAATCCTGGCACAACTTGGTTCAAAACAGGCGCTAAAAAATCTTGTTTCCATTTTTATCGGTGAGAAAGATGAAAAAGTAAAAGAACTAGTGGCTCGCTCTTTGACAAATTTCTATTGGTATGAAACGAAAGAATTTGCTGAAACACTTCTTCGTGATTCCAATTACCGTATACGCAGCAATGCAATACATTCTTTAAATTCGATGAACTGTTATTGGAAATGGCAACTAAAAGATATTGTAAAATCGTTGTTGTTTGAGAATAATATCAGAGTGCAGATCGAAGCGGCACAATTTCTCTGGCAGGGAAATGACCGTTTTGAAAAGGAAAACGTACTTGCTTTTTTGAATTATCTGCTGAAATCAAAAAATGAAAACAAGCGTTCTGCGGGAGTGTATCTGGTAAGTGTATTAAAACCTGACAAATGGCAGGAGATATTAAAAAATAATTTGAAAACAGCTTCTATTCAGGTATTCACAAGATCTATCGAGGTAATACTGAACGCCGCCTCAAAGCAAACAAAGCTTGACACACTGCAAATAGTGGAAAAAATGTCGCGCCGTCACATTGCCATAGCGGGGAAAGCGATTCAGAGAAGCGGGAGAAGGATAATAGATACCGTCATTGCCTTTATTAAACATGCGCAGAACAGGCGAATGATTTTTGAAATGGTACATGCGCTCCGCACTATTCGCGATAATGACAGTTCAACAATAAAAAAATACAAGCTTGATAAAGAGACGGAACAGTTACTACTGCAATGGATAAATCAGGAGCTTGAGCAGGTTTATTTCAATGCCTATATATGGTATAAGTATAGAGTTGCCATCGCACAGGAATATCGTATACCGTCGGTACAGTTATTAGAGGATGCGTTAAAGGAACAGTTGCTTCGTGTTTGTGAATGGGCTCTTGACACAATGGCTTTGCTGGAGCCGCAGGGTGTTATTGCACTCGGTAGAAAAGATCTCGATATCAAAGAACTTTCTCAACGACTGGATATGGTTGAGATTGTTGAAAGCTTTGGGGCTAATAAGCTCAAGACCTTAATTATACCAATATTGGAATTTGAATCATGGTCAAGGATTGCCAAAACGGGGAAGAAGGAATTTGGTTTTAACGAGGAAATACCAAATGCGCTTAGGCATTTTCTTAAATCTGAAAACAAATGGATATGTCTCTGTACTCTGTATTGTATTATTTCATTGGGTGAGAAAGAGACTCTTTTACAGAAGGAACGGAGCGCTATTGCCGCTTTTACACAAGTTTCCTACCCGTATTTAGCTGATGCGGCGAAACAGATAGTAAAAACAGCATACATAAATGAGGCTGCTGTGGATCCTTTCAAACTTTTGGAAACAGTATTATTCTTAAAAAAGACAGTCCTTTTTAATAATGTTCCCGCTGAAAGATTAATGGAACTTGCAGAGATTTCCAACCTTGTTGTTTACAAAAAAGGTATAGTTGTTTCGAAAGAAGATGATATCTCCGATCAACTTTATATAGTAAAAAAAGGGAGCTTGAAGATTGTAAAGGTAAAGAATACAGTTAAAACAATTCTTTCCATTATCCGAAGCGGTGAAGCATATGGGGAAATCGGATTGTTTAATCAGTCACCACGATCTGCTTCAGCGGTAGCAAATGAAGACAGTGAAGTGTATGTAATCCAGAGAAGTGCATTAAAGAAATTGCTCCTGGAAATTCCGGAAATTGCCTATAACTTTCTGGTAATTTTCAGTGAAAAATTACGAAAGAACAGCGAGGAACTTACACTGTTACATACGACGTTAACCGGAAAAAACAGAAAAGAGGCACTCTCAGGAAATAATAGGAATTGAGTATTTACTGATATATATTAATACGCTTTTATTTAAAGATAGAGGGGAAAAATCACAGAATCATTATTTTTACCTATCATAACCCTAAATGTCAGGAGGCTTTTATGAGACGTTTTTATGTTCTCCGGGTGATGCTTTTTATTTCATTTCTTGCTGGATTAATGGGATGCGGTCAAAAGGGAAAACAGAGTGAATTAACGGTATTGATTAGGATGATGCCGGCGCAACAGAGGTTTTTCCGACAGGAAATAATCAAGCCCTTTGAGAAAAGGAATAACTGTAAAATTAATATTGCAACTTTTAATAACCAGTGGGATATTGAGCGTATGCTGAAGCTTGAGACCGGTAAAAAGGTTGCTGATATCGGACTGGTGAAAACACCCTTTGAGATGACTCGTGTCCTGGTTGCCAAAGGATATATGAAAAGACTTGATGAAATCCATGATTCGGATAAAGTTTTAAATGATATTGCTGAATATCATCAGTTGGCCGCCGGTTTAGGTTTTGTTGACGGCTATCCTTATTACATCCCGAGAAAACTCGAGACAAGAATTCTTTTTTACAGAAAGTCAAAAGTCGCCGATGCCGTCAGCAAATTTGATTTATACAAAAATATAATTAACGATGAACTAAAACAGTATAATAAATACGGCCTTCCTTCAGGGTATTCACTCGAGGAAGATCCTGGTCAGTGGGATTTTTATGATTTGTATGTTGTCGGTTCAATATGGGCACAGGAGAAATATAATGATGCTTCAATCGGTCGAATTGCACACCGCGGTGCGCGATACGGCGGTACGGCTCTTTTCCTTTTGGACAGAGCTTTGCAGCTTGGCGCTAGCCATGAGGACATATTACGACTTACTTCAGATAAAGTGACTGATATGTTCCTCTGGGAGCGTGCGTTGGTTCGTTGCGGCGCCTATAATCCCGGTATGTGGCAGGATCCGTGGAAAGGTTCAAATATTTACAATGGTATAAAAGATGGAAAAGTATTTCTTGCCTATCTGCAGCAGATTGATTGTTTTAATGTCCATGGCTGGGAGGATGATCCGGGTATGCCTACCTATCTTCCAGATATAAATGATATGGGGCTGAGTGTAGTGCCGAAAGCGGTTTCATTTGAACTTGACAAAAAAGGTAATCCGCTTTACGAGGGAAACCGTGCTATTAGTACCGGTGGTTGGTGGTGGGGGGTACCCAAAACCTGTCCCGATCCCAAACTGGCATATGAATTTGCACGCTTTATAACCAATAAGGAAAATCAAGCCAAGGAATGTTCCAAATTCGGTATGATACCGGTGAGAAAGGATATTTTAAACAATCTACCCGAAGTTTTTGATCAGGGCTGGGTTGGAGAGATTTTTAAGGTATCGGTTGAACAGATAAAAACACAACTTGAACAGGAAAAGCTTGTCACGGTTCCTCTCGTTCCCCAGTATGCACAGGTCGGACAGAACTATGTTGAGGCATGGTATAAACTCTGTGTTGAGTACGATGCGAAAAAAGATGGTGTAATGAATTTCAGTACTATGAAAATGAGACTGGGAAGTGATTTTGCAGCTAAACAGCAGGAAATTCTTGGTGAAAATTATCCTGAATAGGTATATTTCCGGATAGATTGTATGATAATGGTTAAGAAATTCCGGAAGATATGGCCACTGTTACCGGCGGCCATATATCTTCTGGTTTTTTTGATTATTGTAATCACCTATCTTCTTATAATGAGTTTTTCCGGCTCTGACGGTTCGTTTCCCTCTCTGGAACCGATACAGACAGTTATAAGGATGCCGAAATTCAGGGATGCTTTACTTAACACATTTCTTTTCGTGCTTTTTGGCACCCCTGTCGAGCTCCTCGCGGGTCTTCTTTTAGCGTTACTTATTTATCAATCCTTCCGGTGGAGAAATATCGTTCGCAGCATTTTTATAATACCCGTGGCAATACCTGGTCTGGTGACTGCCACTTTGCTCTTTATTCTTTTTGATACTCATGGAGGGTTCATTAATCACCTTCTCATGGGAAAATACAGTTTTTTCCCGGGAATTATATCTTCATCGATAGACTGGCGTGGAACTAAGTTTTTTTCGTTGGGACTTTCATTGATGGGTAAAGTGTGGCGTGATATGCCGATTTCAATGCTTATTTTACTGGCAGGACTTAATTCAATAGATCCACAGTTATTTGACGCCGCCAAAACAATGGGGGCGGGAATCCGGCAGAGAATACGACATATCATAATTCCTTTAATAATACCCTCTATATCGGCAGTAGTACTATTACGATCGATTGAGATGTGGAAGGAGTTTATTTTTCCTTATATTTTAGCAGGACGGTATAACTTATTAGGGACACTCATCGAATCGTTGTATATAAACTGGTCGGGTAAATATGAAAACGGCGCTGCTCTTGTGGCGCTCATTCTTCTGATTTGTATTATCGTGAGCGCTCTCATTTTTATATGGCTAATTGATTTGTTACGAAGATTATTATCTGATATCGAGAGGTAAGTGGCATGAGACCGGTAAGAAAAATACCTCGAAGTAAGTATAAAACGGTTATCTGGATGTGTGGTATCGTTATTGTACTTATTTTTATTCTGGTCCCGGTATATTTACTGGTTAAATACTCAATCAGTGATACTGCGAGTATCAATACCGGCGGTTCACCGGTCCCCTTATGGCCATACCACCCAACTCTCAGATGCTTTATCTATTTATTCCAGGATTTTGAATTCTGGGGTGTCGTTCTGAATAGTTTTATTATTGCGATATCAACCGTTGCCCTGTCAATGGCTTTAGGGGTACCTGCATCGTATGTCCTTGCGAGACAGCAAATTCCCGGAAAAAAAATTATCCTGCTCTCACTCATATCGATACGCCTTTTCCCCGACATATCTTCAGTTATTCCTGTTGCTACTTTTTTCATTAAGATAAATGTCCATAGCAGTCTGTTTGGGGTTATTTTAGCACATACGTTACTATCGCTTCCATACGTTATTTTTATCGGAGTGAGTGCATTTGAAAATATTCCCAGAGATATTGAGGAGCAGGCAACGGTAATGGGGGCTAACGGTTTTCAGATATTTTTCAGGATTTTATTACCACTGGCGGTGCCCGGTCTTGTTGCCGCTGCAATCTATACCTTTTTACTCTCCTGGGATGAGTTTATTTTTGCTCATTTTCTCCTGCATCCCAGTGGAAGATTGTTGACACTGACACTTTACCTTAAACAGAAGTTAACATTTCAACCGCCTCAGAATTTATTAGCTGCAATTTCGGTTTGCTTGAGCATTCCGGTAATTATTTTTACATTACTGGTTCAGAGACAGATGATATCCGGTATCACAATGGGGTCGGTTAAGTAGGAAATACAATGGCTGAAGTAGTACTCAAAAATATATCAAAATATTTTGGTGATCATAAAGTCATTGATCAAATCAATCTTAATATACAGACAGGGGAGTTTGTTACCTTGCTGGGGCCTTCCGGATGTGGTAAAACAACACTGCTGCGAATGATAGCCGGATTGGAATCGATTGATGAGGGTGAATTATTGATTGATGGAAAACGATATAATTCTATACCGGCACAGAACCGATCCATCGCCATGGTTTTTCAGAGCTATGCACTTTTTCCCCACATGAATGTCCGCAATAACATTCTGTTCGGATTACGCATAAAGAAGAAGGCCGATCATGAGATGTTTGAGAAGTTGCAGTGGGTCATTCCTTTGCTGGGACTTGAGGGATTGGAGTATCGTCTGCCGAAGCAAATCTCCGGCGGTCAGAGACAACGGGTTGCACTTGCGCGTGCATTGGTGCTTGATCCGGAGGTGTTGTTACTTGATGAACCGCTCAGTAATCTTGATACGGCTCTTCGGGAAATGGCTATGGAAGAATTAAAGCGTATCCACCGAACGGTGGGAAAAACTATAATATATGTTTCCCATAATCAGGCTGAGGCGATGTCAATGAGCGAGCGTATTGCAGTCCTCAATGCCGGTACACTGGAACAATATGAAACTCCCAGCGGATTGTATGAGCAGCCAAAAACCTCCTTTGTTGCAGAATTTATCGGAAGTCCGGCGGCAAATATGTTTGATGGCGAACTCATTCATGACAACAAGGATGTGTATCTCGAATCTGAAATAGGAACAGTCTATTTCGATAAGGAGAGAGCTTCAGCGATACGGGAACTAATCGGCAGGAAGTTTATTATTAGTATTCGACCTCAGGATATACATTTTTTTAAAGATTATATTCCTCGTCGAACCTCGGATACCAAATTAACCGTAAAGGTTGAATTTATAGTGAATATGGGGGATAGAAATCTGGTTGTAGGACGGACATCCCGAAATGTCCCGGTGAGGTTTTTAATTACTCATGATGATGAAATGACTGTCGGTGATGAGGTTAGTGTTATAATAGACGGAAGAAAAATTCATCTTTTTGATCCGGATACAAAACAGAATATTTTCATGATGTAAAAACCATGGCAGCTATTTGGAACAAAGGATTGTATAAAAAATACATGCCGAGGTTGTATCAGTGGTATATGTACAATGCATAATTGTTATCTAAAACCGTCATCTGCTTTCGTATTACGGGATGGTATGCCTCAGACAGGTAGTTTACTGACGTAAATTAGGTTGTGAGAAAATTTGTTTTTCAGGAAAGATCAGATATGCATTTTTTCAAGGCACTGGGTTATAGTATTCTTTGTATGTTTGTTGTTGTCGGGTGTATAAGAGAGTCTGACAAGAGAATCAGACAGAAACTGATAGTCATACTTAACGATGACCTTAAGGCTATTACGAGTGACATAGCCGAGGAAAATCTTTTAGATTCGGTGTATTATGATATTGTGATGTATAAAGATTATAAAAATTATAAATTTACCAAGAAAGCGGAGGTGGATTTTTATTTTCTCAAAGGTGTTTCTGCAAAAATTGTGAGAAAATACCGATACCATTCTACGCTAAAAAAATGGGAACGCTATTTTAACGAATATAGATTTTATGGTGATAAATAATAGAAATACATATCTGAGCGGTATTTTGTGTTTGCTGTTGTTGTGGCCTGTTTTTGCCGGCGCTCAACTTCAACCGGACATGCACGCATTAGCAATCAGCAGTATCCGGAATGTGTATAATGAACATTTTAAGGAAGCGGAAACGGACGCCAGGCGGATAATTAAAAAGTATCCGGATCATTCGGCGGGATATTTTTTCTATGCGGCTATTCTTAACTCACACATGGAATTTCTTCAATCTGAAAAGTATGAAAATGAGTTTTATTACTATTGTGATCTGGCAATTTCCCGTGGTGAAGAAATGCTGGAAAAAGAGCCGGATAATCCCTGGGCAAAATTTTTTATTGCAGGGGCAAACGGTTTGAAAGGAACTTATGAAAGTCGATATGGGCGGTGGATAACAGCTTTTAAACACGGCTGGCGGGGTGTTGTTATTTTCAGAGAACTTCTTGAAACGAATCCTGAAATGGAGGATGCATTTTATGGTATAGCCACCTATGACTACTGGCGTAGTGCAAAAACAAAAATGCTCTGGTGGCTTCCTGGCGTCGAAGACAAGAGAGATATTTCTATTGAGATACTTTATAAAATGAGACGGTCGGGAGTGTATATAAAGGAAAATGCATCGCTTAATCTTATTGATATACTGATTAATGAGGAACAATTTGCTCCTGCCCTGGAAATTGCCGATTCCATGCTTGCAATCTACCCTTCCAACCTTGTCTGCTGGTGGGGGAAAGCAAAGGCGCAGTTAGGGTTGGGGCAATATGTAAAAGCAGAAAAGTCTTTCAATTATATTTTAAAGCGTATCGAATCTGAATCCTTTGAGACTAATTTTAACATAGTCTTATGCTGTTATTATCTTGGCAAGGTTAATTTCAGATTAAAAAATTATACCGCGAGTATCGCTTATTTCAAGAGAATGAAAACCTGCAAAATTTCAACCGTATCAAAGGGAAGGTTAAAAGAATTTTTTGACGATGCAGATTCGATAATCCGAAAGGCAAAGCGGAAGGCGGGTAATTAAAGGCGCGGGTGCTTTATAAAAGTATCTAATTCATGATTTCGTAGAACGGTGTATTAATATATTTTAGATAAATTCGTTTGAGCCGGAATAGCTCAGTGGCAGAGCAACGCATTCGTAATGCGTAGGTCAGGAGTTCGAGTCTCCTCTCCGGCTCCATACCAAAAATGAATTCTGCCGTGAGAAGGGATACTCCGGGCGTTTTTTCCGTAAAGAGTAATTATCTGCCGGAAACCTTCACGTTCTTCTCTGTCTGCATATCAATTATCTTATTGAGGCTTTCAAAATTTTCAGAGTCAAGTTCGATAAATTTGACGCCCATTCGGGTGTCTTTTCTGTCAACATAGACGAGATTGTCCCATAACCTGACAAATTTGGACTGAAAGAAAATTGTTTCCTCATTATACTTCTGGACCAGCATGACCGTACCGTATTTGTTATTATTTTTAATAACATCATCAAATACAATGCACATTCCACCGATGCTGATATCACTGCATTCGGTTCCTCGGAGAAATTCGTCATTGAATCTTACCGACAGTTGTTCGGTAACGGGAAGACGCCGGTATTTTCTGCGCTCTTTCAGCATAAAACGATCCCCCTGAGAGAGTGATTCATTTATTACGTTATTTCCATATATTATAGCATCTTATATCTCACACGTCAATGTTTTCCGCTATAAAAAACACTTTCCCTTCTGTATCATGTTGTATATACCCGGACAGCATGGTATCAATATACTTCCGGCGTTTTGGCAAGATGCATAACGGTCATCTTAATGCCGATGCGGAGTGCTATATTTGAACCGGGTATTTTAAACGGTGCAGGACTCGTGTTTGAGTCCTTATTAAAATCAATGTTATCCGCTTTATCAGTATCGGTGCGTGATTTTGCTTTAAATGACATTTGGGAAAAAGACAACTCGCCGAACAGAGTAAGTTTATCATTAAGCGGAAGATCAGTGCCTATAAGACCATGGAAAGACAGTGCAGGAATTGTTCTGATTTCACCTTCATACTCATGGTTGCCGTCATTGTTGTTGTTTTCCCGTTTTAAAAACGCAAAAAACAAGCCGATACCCGGACCGCCATACATATCAAAGAGTTCAAACAGCTCAAATCGGGGAAGTAACATGACATTAAAACCGAACATATTACGCTTGTATTTCTCCGTAAACCCGGCATTGTCGTTATCCTCATATTTTACTTCAACATGTATCGGCGGTATACCGCCGGTGTAACTTACGGTAAAGCGCATACCCAAATAATTAGTCAGCAGGTAATTGACACCTGCATCAGCCTTTATACCGAAGCCGTAATTGAGATAGTGATCTTCCACTTCATAGGGGGTCGCATCCGATACCGATTTAAACGTCTGACTCGTTGAGTCAAGAAGGTGGCCACCGATAGGAAAACCGAAACCGGTTGCAATAAAAAAATCGAGTGCCCCGGCTCTTTCCTCTCCCCGGGAGGTAAATGGTATAAAGCATATACTGTAGTAAATAATACCGGATAAAAAGAGGATTTTTTTATATTGTGCCATCTCGCATACCTCCATGATTTAATTATGATTTGAAGATACTCTCCTCTATGAATATACCTTATAGCCTTTATAAGAAAAATAGCATTATATATTCCCGGTTAAAGGGAGCAACACAGGGACCAATATAACCTTAAAAAAAGGTGTATGGTTGTGTAGAATGAAAAGTAGACTGCGAAAAGGTTAATACGTCGTGGTAGGCGTTTTATTCCATTTCCTCCCACCGTTAAGCCCCAGGGAGATTTGCAGAAATGTCTCATTATAGTCTGGATAATTATCGTGGGTTCGTTTGCCCAGTTCAAATCCTATATCAAGCAGACCGTTTCCTTTCAGGGGAAATCCAAAACCCAGTGAACCTGAAATTTCCGAGCTTACTCCTCCCGGAAGCTGAGAATAACGCATACCTGCCCGGTAGTGTATCGTTTCCCAGTATTTGGGAATTAGTTGGTTTGGTGCAGGTATAAAGCGGAATCCCGTTGAAAAAGAGACGGTATTTTCGGAATCGAACTGTTTTACTATTTTATATCCTTTCAGCGAGTAGTATTTCCAGAGATCGACCCCCACGTCGGCTCCCACCAGCCACTTGGGTGAGAATGCATACGAGATTCCCGCAGCGAGGGAGTGGGGCATACGTAAGGTGAATTTTTTTGGTTGTACTGTTGGGTCAACCGGGGTTTTGCTTGACCCGTTATATTCGGCATTGAAAAAACTCAAGTCACCGGCAAAGAAAAAGTTAGAGGCGATTCCTATGGAGAGCTTTTTTATCGTACTCAGAATTCCGAAACGTATACCGTTGCCTCCATGGGTCATATGGGTACTATCGCGGACGGACTCGGTTGTATAAGTGGTATCCAGCTCTTGTTTCGCCGGGTCATAACTGGTATTCATATAAATGACATCGTTAATGGTGGTGTTGAAAGCAGTGAAATAAGCACGTTGATATGCGAATCCCACATTGATATATTTACCGATGCTTCTTCCCCATCCTGCCTGCCATGAAGTTATTCCTCCTTCTCGATCGGTCGACGTTTTCTTATATACCGGCAGACTTGTGTTTATATTGGTGACCTCTTCCTTTTCATCGCTGAATTTAAATGTTGCATCGGTGGTCTTATTAAGTTCAAAGGCGATGGTTCCTACTTTACCCAGAGGCAAGGCAAACGAGAGCTGGCGGGGAGATGCTTGAAGGTGATCGGTATACAAACCCTTATCATTTATCCGTAAGTAATCAACTAACCACAGTGATGAAAAGGCAGTAATGTTTATAGTACCCAGGTTTCCGGGGTTGGTTAGCATAACATTATGGTCGTTCGGGACGCCGACCGATACTCCTCCCATGCTCAGGGCAGTGCTGGAGATTGATCGCAGGGGAAGGCCGAAAGGATAGTTGGAAGACAGGATTGATTGTCCCCAACCAAGAGTCGCCCCCAGGTAAATAAATGTTATAACTGTTCTCGCAATACGTATCATAAAGATTTTTCCGTTACTGTGAATCTGAAACAATGAAGTCCATCGGCAAGGTGTTCATTTTCCTCCAGTAAATTTTTTCAAAATAGCCCGGAGAAAGCCAGAGATAAAGAAATACCGTTTTGGGCATGGTGCCCTTGGCTTTCATTATATCAATTAAAAATGAGTTAATTTTAATCTCTAAATTAGTGGTTGTGTCTGCGATCGATCCGCTGAATTTGTAGAGAGGAACCTTTTCATCGCCACTCATTTTGTAAATGATGTCCTCAACATTGTCCGTCTTTACCGGACTGAGTATATAGCGGGCGAACATGACGCCGCCGGTCGACACATGTTGTCTGATAGAGTCAAGATACAGGGTTACCACCGCCCGCGGAACATTGTGGTAGATAATGGCAGAATCGTCATCACCGAGGGCGGAGTCACGCAGTGCGCTCATATCCAATGCCAGCCGTGTATACCTTCCCGAACCACCGCTTGAGAGAAGTGCATTGCCGAATCCGGCGCTATCAACTTCCATAACGGTGAAATCAGAATAGTAGGGAGGAAACACTGCTGAAATCGTATCAGTGGCGTTATTACTATTTTTTATATAAGTCAGTTTCAAATGGAAGTCCTTTAAAAATTGCAGTGAATTACTTTGTACCGAATCCAGTCGTGCATACAATGACAACGTCGTATCACCCAGGCTGTCCCAGAGTGCATTGGTGGCATTATAAATGAATGAATTCTTTTTTGAGACGGTTGCCGCCTGAAAAATTGAATCCTGTATTATCGTTGTCAGAATATGCACCGTATCATATTGCGTAATTTCAGTGGTGTCAGTACCGTTGATTACGTGGATTGTCTTTGTGTTAATTTCGTATACCGTAGTTGTTTCCGGTAATGTAATCAGCGTGTCCCACAAGAAGGTAATTGTGTCGTCACCGTTTATATGGAGGGACTCAACTGTTGCCGAATATAAGAGTGTTTGGTTTTCTTTCAGCAGCGAAGTGGCGGAAGCGATGGTGTCATAAACGATGGTTTCTTTTTTCACTATATCGCCGAGTTGTTCCGGCGGGTTTATATTTTTGTAAAAGAAATTGACAAAACCTATTACATAGGAAGTGTCAAAGGTGATATTGGTATCAGGCCCATTATTCACGATAACAGTATCAGACTTTATAATCAGATTAAAAACAACCGTATCTTTCTGAAAGGAAATAAGAGAATTGATAGTATCGACAATTGTAGATTCAGGGACCATACCCCACTCAACAGTATCAATTTTCTCATATCTATAGAGAATTGTCGACGTATCAGATACCATGGTGTCCTTGACAAAGTAGTTCTTGTTTAACGGTATTGTATAGGTGGCGCTTACATTTCCGTTATAGGTAAAGTGCCCTATCTCTTTGAATTTTGAGGTATCTATTAATGCGGTATCAGATTTTGTAATAATGGAATCGGGCATCGTGCTGTCAAAATAGTAACCAAATTCCAAACAGGCATTATCTGCCGGATCACTTTTATCGGCATCATTTGTAAAAGTAACGGAAAAAGAGAGAAAGGTATTATTACGATTGCGGGTGATTAACGCAAGGCTGTCTTTTAATGCTTTTGCATTGAATTTAAAATAAGCAAAAGAGCGCTCATTACGCCATGCGCCGATTGGTATGGGAGTCACTCTGTTCAATCCGGAGCGCATAGAGTCGGTGGTATCCAGGAAATGTTCAGCGCTTGTCACATCAAGGAAGCCTTTATATATTTTTCCGTCAAAAACGGTAAGCAATGAATCCTGATCGTTGAGCACATCGGAGCCGAGATTCGTATATGAATCAAACGGCAGGTTACTGCAGAAGAAATTGGTTCCTATTACAAGCGCTGACAGGAGTGCACAGTAAAAATATGTTCGCATGAAGGTAAACCCGGTTTCTGAATTAAGATAATACTCGTATCAAAGTGAATGGATTGTAAAATAGCTTTGGATGCGTGTTTCTGTCAAAAATATCAGCAATTTATCTCCGTAGTAATCCATCTCTTAATTTATACTATAAATCGTTTCAGGGTAAGTAATACGGTGATATCCTGATATTTATTGTATTTAAAAATTGGACAATATATCTACTGGATTATCTGACTATGCGTACCGGCTGATTTTCCATTGTCCTGTTTTAAAGTAAAAAGTGACTGATTTTTCCGGGCTAAATAACTATTTTAAGGACTGAATTTATCTATAAATTGCATCAAAGAATTAGAACAAATACAAAAGCAATTTTGAAAGAGAATCTCTCCATGGACGCTAATACTATAAAAAAGCCGTCTGATTGTAAAATTTTAATAGTTGATGATGAGAAAAATATCTGTGATATGCTGGCTGAAACTTTGAAAGATGACTATCAGGTTGAGGTTGGTTACAGCACCAATGAAGCGTTTCGTCTGATAAAAAACAATTCCTACGATATTGTGGTAACCGATCTGAAACTTGGAGACGGTACCGGTATTGACGTGCTGAGGCTGGCAAAGGAACTGGATGAATTTGTTGAGGTTATTATAATCACCGGTTATGGGAGTCTTGAAACCGCTTCGGAGGCTATTAATTCAGGGGTAACGTCCTATCTTAATAAGCCTTTAAAAATAAACCGGTTCACGCAACAGATAGAACGTGCCGTGGCATCGCGGCTTTTTCACCTTAAGAGTATTCGTTTGTTGACGAATTTGGACGGAATGCCTGATGTAAAGGACCATATTTTTGATATTACGTCCCTCTATTATTTTACCAGTAAACTTATGTATTACCTTGATGTTTCTGAGCTTATGAAGATTATTTTTGATGAGGTGAATGAAAAGCTCAATGCAAAGTTTTCCGTCATCGGGATAAATTATTTAAAATTCAGTGAGATATTTGCAATGCCTGCGAAAGGGCTATTAAGCTCGGCAGATATTATGGACGGTATATTGACAGTCTGGGATGAATCCTTTGAGGTTTTTGAAAAGGAAGACTTTGAAAATGACCAGATCTCTTTTTATGTTTATCGCGGTAGAGACGCATTACCGGGAGAGGTTGTTGATAACAGGAAATATAATAAAGTGATAAGTTTGCCTATGACTGTGCTTGGTGAAACCATTGGATTCATAGCCTTATTCAGGGATGAAAAGGAACCCCTCAGTATCGAACGACAACAGTTTTTCAGTGTTTTTACCTCCTTGATTTCCTCTGCGATACAACACTGCTATATGGACATGCTTGCGAAACAGCAGGCGAAAACCGACAGCCTGACCGGCGTTGCGAATCACAGGATGTTTCATGAGACACTGGAGCGGGAAATTGCTCGTGCCGAGAGGTATAAAAGAAAATTCTGTCTGGCGATACTTGATATTGATGACTTTAAAAAAATAAATGATACATATGGCCATTTGGTCGGTGACGGGGTTTTGGTTGATTTAACAAAGCGCATTCTGAAAACGATACGCTGTGGTGACGTATTGGCGCGGTATGGCGGCGAGGAGTTCGGTATTATTCTGCCTGATACGGAAGTTGCCGGTGCGGAGAAGCTGGCAAATCGGATTTGTGCAATTATTGCCGATACACCCTACAGTTTTTCAGACTCTGAGATTTCATACACGGTCAGTATTGGTCTGGTTGCATATGAAGTGACAGTAACACGGAGCAGGGATGAATTGATACGTCTTGCCGACAGGGCTCTCTATCAGGCCAAGGACGAGGGTAAGAACAGAGTGGTGGTAAATCGCTCGTATGAGACGTAACGCCGTTTCAAAAAGGGTGCGATAAATGAGTCGTTTATTGCTTTTTGTTTTTATACATTTGTACAGTGTTCTGCTGGAAATTATCCGTATCGTCTTATTTTTGGTGCAGAAGATTCATAAAAGAGGAGCACAATGGCATCTGCAGGAACGAACCTCTCCGCCTACCGGAGTTTTTAATAACCAGGGCGATACACTTGTCTGGATCCATGCTGCTTCGTTGGGTGAGGCAAAAGTTGTGAGTAAATTCCTTGCTGTTCTGGAGGATAAAAATCCGGATCATAAATATATTATTACCGCTATTACGGAAACCGGTGTTTCGTATCTGCGCGACTATAAATATAAAAATGATTCTGTATGTGCTGTTATGTTTATGCCCCTTGACACCGTGTCTCGTGTATACAAGTTACTTGATTATTATTCCATTTCGCGTGTATGGCTTATGGAGACTGAGATCTGGCCCGGTATGTTGTGGGCCTGCCTTAAAAAAAAGATCCCGGTTGGTATTTTTAATGCCCGAATGGAGGAGAAATCATTTAAACTGTATCATCGGTTCCGGTTGTTACTGAAACCCTTGTTTGCACGTTTCGATCTTATTCTTGCGCAGGATGAGGAGTATGCGAACCGTTTTAAAAAGATGGGTGCAAGATCTGATATAATTCATATCACCGGGAATGTTAAGTCACATATTATGATACGGCTGCCCAAATCTGAAAAAAGAAATGCAATACGTGATTCGCTGAATATTAAACCTGAAAATACGGTTATTACCGTGGGTTGTCTGCACCCGGGCGAAGCGGAAATTATTAGAGAGACTGTGGATATTTGCGGGAAAAAAGGGTTGCAGTGGCATTGGATAATTGTTCCACGTCACCTGAATAAAACACCGATTATTCTTGAGGAGCTTGGCAACGGCACGGTACATTGCCGCACTGCAGAATTATCAATAGACTGGAATGTCTGCTGTATTGAGAAAATGGGCATTTTAGAGGATATGTATATGATTGCCGATGCTGCGATTCTGGGTGGAACTTTTATTGATGTCGGTGGTCATAATATATGGGAAGCAGTGCAGTTCGGTCTGCCGGTATTTTTCGGCTCTCATTTCCATACACAGCGAGCCAGCTATGAGCGGGTACTGGAGGCAGGTACGGGTTTTTGTGTAACAAACGCGGGCGAGCTGGCGGAGGGACTCTTCTCAGTGATCCGCAAAAAACACGACCGGTTTTCTGAGGCCATGTCCCTGTTTATGCAAACAGTAAACAGAAACGCAACAGCGCTGGAGTCATATTTACCGTGAGAAAAAACAACACTAACTTTCTTGAAGGTGAAATGCCGCAGGTATTTATCATATCCGGCGATGATTTTATCGGTCGGGAGAAGGCTAAAGAAAAAATCTGTAATGCAATATACCGGCGGTATACGGAGGTTACCGAAGAACGCTTTGATTCTACAATTGAGCCCTTTGAGATTTATGCTGAGCGGATAATAACCCCATCGCTCTTTCAGTCGGTTCGATTATTCCATATTCGCCACGCACAGACATTGTCCGGCAACGAGTTAAAGCGCCTTTCAGAAATTCTGTCGGTTGATTTTCCTGAGGTGTATGTTTTTATTGAATATGAGGATAAAAAGGGGCGGAATAAAAAAGGGCAGGGAGTTGCTGACAAACTTGCTGTTAAAGAGAAGGTAAAGAAATATCCTGATAAATTTATTCATCTCACCTTTGACAAACCGCCTGATTATAAAATGGCGGAGTGGCTTACGACGCAGGTACCGGTGTTGTTTAACAGGCGCATTACCAGGACAGGTGCCGAGACTCTTATCGATTTAACCGGCTATGAACTGGATAAATTGTATTCCGAGCTGCAGAAACTAGATATTCATCTGCCTGAGAAAGCCTCGATTGACAAGGTGGCGGTAGAGCGTATAACCGGTGCATCGCGCGCCATGAGTCCCTTCGAGCTTGCCGACTCTCTTGGACGAAAGGATATGCCGCGGGTGCTTGAGATTATTGAATCTCTTTTCAGGAGCAGTTTTTATGCGCCGGCTTGTATCACTGTCATGTTTAATCATTTCTGGAAGCTTTTAAAAATCCGGGCATTTGCCGCAGAACACAAGGATCGTATTAATGCCTTCTACAGGGCTCGTTACACGGCACAAACCAGAATTGCCCATGAAATTGGAGTGGCAACAGGATTACTCCGGTCATCCGATCCGGAGAAGAAAGCATATCCGGTTATGATACTCTCGGGAATTATTGATCAGGCTAAAAGTTATTCCTCCGCACAGTTACGGAGCATATTTGAATGGCTTCTGGCTTTTGATGTTGGGGTAAAAACGGGGAAGGTACAACCGACAAAACAAGCATTCCAATTACTCTGTTACAAAATAGTACGGGTTGCTGAAATCGCAGAAGGGGATTTGATTACGTGAGATGTTTCAGCCGGGTAGAATATAACGGAACCGCCTATGCGGGCTGGCAGATACAGGATAATGAAAACACGATTCAGGCGGAGCTTCAATCTGCTTTTTCCACCGTTACGCGGGTTCCCTGCAGGATTACCGGCGCCGGGAGGACGGATGCGGGAGTGCATGCACGCGGTCAGGGAATGCATATTGATTTGCCGGAAACAGTTGATTTAAAGCAATGTGAGAATTCGGTAAATGCCGTGCTCCCCCACGATATTGGTATTTATTCACTGCAGAGGGTTAATGACTCATTTCATGCCCGGTATTGTGCAACAGAGCGCTCGTATCGGTATTATATGATTACCAGAAAGATGCCGCTTCGCAGGGATCAGGCCCTTTGGGTTGACTTCGAGGTTAATTGGGACAGTGTCAGGGAGAACATTGCCGCTCTGATGGGGAAACATGACTTTACCGCGTTTTGTGCCTCCGGTTGCAGTGTGGATAATAAAACGTGTACCATTCGGGAAGCCACTCTGATAGAAAAAAATAATGAATATATTTTTACTATAAAGGCGGATCGTTTCATCTATAAAATGGTCCGCTCTCTTGTGGGTACATTACTTGATATCGGTAGATGCAAGATAACGGATTCCATGAGTGATATTATCAAAAGTAAAGAACGAAGCCGCGTGGGTGAAACGGCGGCGGCGCACGGCCTCGTTCTGGAATATGTGACCTATCCGGAGGTACGGTAAGATGGCGAAAAACAGTGGTAGAGTGAGCGTCTATCTCCTGCTTCTTGCAATTGGGTTGATACTTGGCGGTATCATCGGAAGTGAGGTTTTTCGACGGGGCTACTTCAATAACCTTTTTCAAAAAAGAAGTACGTTTCATGATTCGACCGAGATAACTGACAGGGGGAAATCAGACGATTTAACCGATCAGAGCGGGAGTAGTGTCGCCCAGATCACTATTCCTACATCACGAAAAAATGCCATTGTTGTCGCAACACAGGCCGTGGAGCCATGTGTCGTTGGTATCGTGGTTACCCAGATACAGGTTGTAGGCTCTTCTTATTACTATGAAGATTTTTTTGATCTGTTCTTTGCTCCCAAGCTGGTGCCCCGATATCGGGAGGTGCAGAATATGGGTTCCGGATTTGTTATCAACGATGATGGACTTATTCTGACAAATAATCATGTTGTTGAGGGAGCGAAGAAATTGTATATCAATTTTCCAGACGGGCGCAAATTGGAAGGAAAAGTTATTGGCAGGGATCCTTATTCCGATCTTGCCGTAGTGAAAGCATCCGGCAGTGGCTTCAGGAGTATCACTTTCGGCAATTCAGATGATCTCATGATCGGGGAGTGGGTCATTGCAATTGGCAATCCCTTTCTCAATTTTTTTAATGATGCGCAGCCGACGGTAACTGTCGGTGTGGTGAGCGCATTAAACAGGAATTTCGCGCCGAGTGAGAATGTGTATTATCAGAATATGATTCAGACCGACGCAGCGATAAATCCGGGTAATTCAGGCGGTCCGCTGGTTAATGCGCTGGGTGAGGTGGTTGGAATAAATGCATTCATTTACACCGGTAATAAGAGAAACAGGGGTTCAATAGGTATAGGATTCGCAATTCCGATAAACATTGCCAAACGGGTGGTAAAGGAGCTGGTAAAATATGGAAGGAGGCGACCGGTATGGACCGGGATATCGGTACAGGATCTGGACCGATCCATCGCCCTTGCCCTGGGCCTGAATCATACCAATGGCGTTATTATTACTGATTTACAAAGAGGTAGTCCGGGGGTGGACGCCGGATTAAAGGTTAATGATATCATTATTCGTATGGGTGATCGACAGATTCAGTCCCATCTGGATCTCGACGGATTTTTTGTCAATTATTTTCCGGAAGATTCAGTTCCTGTTACGGTGATTCGTGCCGGAAAGAAAATAGCCCGCAATCTGGTTCTGAAAGAATTTCCCGGCTCTTAGAAAACATTACATTTTGCATAAGTACTTATTAATGTATTTTATACAAAGACATAGATAACCAGGTTACACAAATCATTCAGGGTAAAGGAAATGATATGGCCATTGGACTTAAGGAAAAGAATATTACAACGCTCATACTCGTGGTTATTATTGGCATACTTATCGGATCTTATTTAAATTCCCTTATTGGTATGATCCCAGGCGGGAATAATGTCGTTAAAACCTTTTTTACCTATAATTTTATTAATTTCGGTATCGGTTTTCCACATCCGTTTGTTATTAACCTTGACGCTATTAAGCTGCAATTCGGCATTCAGATGAAATTTAGTTTACTATCGATAATTGGCGTTTTTTTAAGTTTGTATTTTTTCCGGTGGTATAAATAGCCGATTCTTTTATAGATATAATTCTCAATAAAGAACTGTCTTATGAGAAATAACGTCGGAAAGGCGGCTGCCGGACAAATTTTCCTTATTTCAAGTTGACGTGTTGCATTGTTTACCGATGCAGTCAGGGGGAGAGATTCGTGTCTTTTTTTGATAAACCGATTAGTGAAATAACCCGACAGATTTGCACCGGTGGATTACGATGTGTGGATCTGGTCGACAGAGCGATTGAAAATATCAATATCCGTGAAAATAGCATTAATGCGTTTATTACCCTTGATTTTGACAAGGCTCGTAAACGGGCGGAAAGGCTGGATAGGCTGTCAGTTGAGGAAAAGTCCCAGAAACCGCTCATTGGTATACCGATTGCCGTAAAGGATAATATCTGTACTGTTGATTACCCCACAACATGTGCATCAGAGATGCTCAGTTCGTTCAGGCCTCCTTACAATGCATCGGTGGTAGAGGCGCTGGAACGGGCCGGCGCAATTATCATAGGTAAAACAAATCTGGATGAGTTTGCCATGGGATCGAGCACCGAGATATCCATCAGAGGAGTTACCCGTAATCCGCGTAACCCTGATTATATTTGCGGCGGATCGAGCGGCGGGAGTGCGGCTGCGGTTGCCGCTGATTTTGTTCCATGTGCGCTGGGTTCCGATACCGGTGGTTCTATCCGTCAACCGAGCAGTCATTGCGGTGTCGTGGGTTTGAAACCTACCTACGGTCGTGTTTCGCGGTACGGCCTGGTGGCCTTTGCCTCCTCTCTCGATCAGATTGGTCCACTGGCCAAGGATGTTCGTGATATCGGATTACTGCTTTCAATCATTGCCGGTAACGATGAACGTGATTCTACCTGTGCCGGAAAACCCTTTGAGAATACCGCCGATTTATATACCGGTACCGTAAAAGGAGTAACCGTCGGTGTTCCTAAGGAATATTTCGGGGAGGGCCTTTCTGAAAGTGTTCGAACCGCTATTAAGAATCTCATAGAGAAGCTGAAAGATGCCGGCGCTGAAATAGTTGATGTTTCGCTGCCGAATGTACAAAATGCTGTCGCAACCTATTATATCATTTGTACTGCTGAGGCATCATCAAATCTGGCGCGGTACGACGGGGTCAAGTACGGAATGCGTACGAAAAATCCGACTTCACTTATCGACATGTATAAGAAAACACGCCGGGAGGGATTCGGCAGAGAGGTTAAACGGCGGATTATGCTAGGCACCTATGTGCTCAGTTCCGGTTATTACGATGCTTATTATTTAAAGGCGGCAAAGGTACGTACACTTATTACGCAGGAATTTGAGCGTGCTTTTTCTCATTGTGACGCAGTGATCTCTCCTATTGCTCCGACAGCGGCATTTAAACTGGGTGAAAAATGCAATGATCCGTTGCAGATGTATTTAACTGATATCTATACGGTGTCTGCAAATCTCGCCGGCATTCCCGGTATCAGTGTACCATGCGGTGAAGATGACGGTTTGCCTATCGGCGCCCAGTTTATGGCGCCGAAATGGCGGGAAGATGTTTTATTACGGATATCATTCGCTGCGCAGAAAGCGATCGGGTATATCTAGGGCATATTACCTTATTCTACCCTGGGAAAATGGTGATACGTAAAGTGAGAGCGCTGAGAGACACTATAGTAGTAGCAAGTTGTTTGTTGGTGGTAGTTGGCTGTTTGACACCGCATGCTCGATATACGAGGCCTTCACACCAGAAAAGAGGGAGAGAGAAAGAGCCTGGAGAAACCGGGCAATCCGGAAAAGAAACGAGGTTGATTAGTACTGATGAGATTTTCGAGCATAAACTTAAAACAATTGTCGATTCTTACGTTGGCGTCCCGTATCGATACGGTGGTACCACGCGCAGGGGCATGGATTGCTCGGGATTTGTTTTCCGTGTATATAACGACCTTGGGTGTAGCAATGTTCCCCGGACTTCTTCGGCAAAGCTCTCACGTATCGGTACCCCGGTTACCCGCAGTGAGTTACGAATAGGTGATCTTGTGTTTTTCAGAAAAAGACGCCGCATTGATCATGTGGGGATATATATGGGTGATGATACCTTTGCTCATGCAAGTTCAAAGAAGGGTATAACATATACCCGGCTGGATAGTGAGTATTTTCGAAACCGTCTTGTTTGTATAAGGAGAATTGACTGATGAGTATCGCATTTCAAGGAGAACCCGGTGCATACAGTGAATTGGCTGCAAAAGAATTTTATGGTGCAAAGAAAAAATATATACCCATGACTGAATTCCCCGATGTGTACGCCGCCGTTTCTTCCGGGAAAACCAAGTATGGGATTTTGCCGATAGAGAATTCCATGGCAGGCAGCATACATCAGAATTATGATCTCCTCATGGAAGGCGACCTGTATATCGTCGGGGAAATTTATCTGAGTGTTTCCCATTACCTTATCGCCAATCAGGGTGTTTCACGACGAAAGGTCAAACGGGTCTTTTCTCATCCGCAGGCGCTGGCTCAGTGTAAGAAATATCTGCGCAAGTACCCGAAACTGGAAATCATACCGGTCTCAAATACCGCAGGTGCGGTAAGAAAAATTAAAGATGAGCACCTTGACGATGCTGCCGCGATTGCTTCAATGCAGGCGGCGATTGATTACAACATGCTGGTGCTGGCAGAGGAGATCGAGGATATTCATAATAACAGGACCCGGTTTATTCTTCTTGCAAGAAAACCGCTTCGTGTCCGTTCAAAAAAAGGTATTAAATCTTCGATTGTGTTTGCCACAAAAAATATCCCCGGCGCGCTTTTTAAAGCATTAAGCGTATTTGCGCTCAGGGATATTGACCTGTATAAAATTGAATCCCGCCCCTTTTCAGGAAGACACTTCGAGTATATGTTCTATCTCGATTTTGCAGGGAATATCAGTGATATTGTTTCGCAGAATGCGGTTAACCATCTGCAGGAAATCACAACGTATTATCGGTTTTTAGGCTCATACCAGGTGGGGTGTGTGGTGCATCCCGCGTATAAGAGCAGGTGATAGGCAAAGGTACTGAAGATAGAGAAAAAAGTATTGAAAGGACAAGCGGATTTTTTTACCAGCCCATTTTTTCCCGGATAAAAACAGTCAGTTCCGCGGCATTAAGTTTATGTTGATACACATTGGGATGTCCTTCTGCGCCGTATCCGATATCAGGATCGATTAGCGTTAATGAAAATGTGTATATATTGGAAATACCGTCGGATTTTGCATTTTCTACTATTTTATTTAGATAATTTCTCAGGATGTCCAATGAGGTAATTTGCTCGCCTGAAACCGTATCAATGACCGGGTAGCCTGGCATTGGTCCATCGAGACAGAATATTGCAGACTCCGGATAATTGTTGTGTATCCGCCGGATAAAATTCTGGTACGAGTTTATAAATGCCAATGAATCCGGGATGCCGCCTATAGTACCGAAATCATTGGCGCCAAGGTTTATGACAACCACATGGGGTGTCCATGATATAAAATTCCATGCAATGCTGCTGTCTAAAGGGCAACAGCGATTATATATTTCCGGAATCGTATTTGTTGTTGAGGAATCGCTGTTAAGATGAATACCGATGCCGGCATAACTTATAAGATGATATTCCGCATCAAGATTTCGCGCGGTTATTGCAGCGTACGAGAGATAACTGTTTTCTATTGACCCTTTGAATTTATCAGTACTTTTTCCTTCATTGCCGTACCCGCAGGTGATTGAGTTACCAATAAACTCTATTCTGCGTTCAGGAGGTTGGGGAGGTGGAAGTAGGTGAGTTCCCCTGTCAAGGAGAAATCCCAGAAATTCTCCTGTGCCGCATAATGCTTCAGTACGTTTATAGATAGTAACAGTATGAGGACCGGGAGGCAAATTCTTTGCAATCTCAAAAATGGAATCTTTTACAGTCGCTTTAATAACCTTCGGCTCCCTGTCATCGATAAAAATATTGTAATAATTGGCATTATATTTTGAATTAATTGCCATTTCCGGTACGGGAACCTGGCGAAGAAGCATACCGCAATACGTTCCTTCAAAGCTTGCTGTAATTGATATGCCCGGCCATGCAAACGATACATTTTCCGAATCACTGAAGTCGAATCGTCCGGTATATACTATGTTTGAATCCGTTACCGGTATGGTATCAACATCTCTCAGAAATGAGACCTTTAATGAATGGTTTGCCGTTACATGTGGGAAGCTGACCGATGTAACCGCACCGACTGACGAATCGTCTATTATTACATTGTGGAGGATATAATTTGAATCAGGCGTAATAATAAAGGATATACTGTCGCCGGACTGAATCTCTATATAACCGTCCGGGTATATGGTTCCCTCGCCCTTTACTATTTTGGGGCAAATAGTGTATACGTCTCTTTCAAATGTAGCATGGATTGAGTGGTCCGAAGATACATTTTCGAAGATGTATGAATCTACAGCGCCAATCGATTTATCATCTACATACACGTTTGCGATTCGGTGTTTCGGATCAGGAATAATCGAATAGGTCAGATTTTCTCCAACCTTTATTGAAGTAGGACCATAAGGAACAATAGAGCCGTTTCTTCCGGAGGTCGCCGAGATGGTAACCAAGGTCTGTTCCGGGAGTGTACAGAGTACCGAAAGGATTGTACAACTTATTAAAAATAAACGAGTTAGTAATATTTTTGAAACGTATATACTTTCATACGACATAACGATAAATCATATCTCTCTATAATTTAATAACATTATTAATATAAACCAATTTATGCCAATAAGTCATGATTTCTTTTTAAAGTTTAAAATAGTTATAGTTCGTCAAGAGAATTCTTCATGTGGATTTTTCCATATATATCCCTCTTGATGAACAGTGAGTAACTCTTTGTATTTGCTTGAATTACATTAGATAAGGCCGGTTTTTTCTTTTTCCCCCTGGTGACAAAATTTATAAAATATTGAGGTCGAATAATTTTTCGTAATTCCGTTAATGCCTGTTCAGTAAACAAAGGGGTTATGACTATATCAAATTTTTCCCTGAACAATTTCAGCTTGTTGGTGTCCGGTTCTGAATTCAAAAACTTCGTATTTGTTAAAAACATGATTTCAATGCCGCTGTAGGAAAGATGTATTGTCGGAATAGTGTCGGAAAAGGGGTAGACATAACCGACTGTCAGTCTCTTCATAACGGTGATATTGTTAGTATATGCGGGCGTTGGCCATTTTTCAGGTAAAAGAACAGTTGTATCTTCGGAACCGTTCAAAGATTTTTCTTTCAGTATACACCAGTAAGCAGGAGGTACCTTAATATATTCAGAAATATTTTCGGGTTTATTTATTGTGACTAACATCTCCGTCTGAGGGATAGTAACAGGTAAATCATTCTTACTATGAGTACCAGGAATCGGCAGAAGGAAAACCAATATCGTTTGTTTCTTGTCTCCGATTTTGGTAAAACAGTGAATGTATATTGCCTTATTGCCCCTGCCGCTGATCTCGATGCAGGGGCGCGGTGCAAACGGGTTATTGTATTGCTGCTTTGCATACCAGGTAACGAGAGCGGTTATAATCAGCAAAAAAATCAGTTTTATTTTATACCCGGCACTGAAACGATATGGTGTCTGATTCCGCCGATACTGTTTTCTGTTTTCCTCATCCCTGTTTTTAAATCGATAAATAATGAGTGACTCCCTTTCCGAGTGGAGATATTATATTGTATAAGGTTATTGTAAAAGTTTCATATCGCCCCCAAAATCCCCGCTTCGAACAGGTGACACAGTCAGCATGTCGAACTGCTCAGTGCGCCGCAGGAGGAGGAACTTATGAGGACTTTTAACTATTGTAAAGCGACTTTTTTGTAATTACATTTATAAAAATACTTTTTTCCGGGAGCTTTTTTTTATAAATCTGATCTAATGAAATGGTGATTGATTAAGATGGTTGAATTTTTAGATAAAAAGATGATAAAATGTTATAGAATGGAGTGAATATGGATTCTCGTGTTGTTTATCGTTTGAGTGTTGTTGTCCTTATTATTGCTTCTTTTTACAGTGGATACTGTAAGGATGCACATGACGGAAAAGATGAAAAGGGACATACGTCGAGTGATTCGAAGGTTACCTACCTTGATAGTCTTAATAAAGGCAGGGAGCTGGTTTTATCGGATAATGATATCGTTTCACTTTCGCAATCAGTGGAGAGTACCATTCCTAAGGGGAAGAAAGAGATTTCCGAGGGTTACCGTATTCAATTGATGGCGTCGAGTTCGGGAGAGACAGTTCGGGCCAGAAAAAAGATGATAGAAAATGAACTCCGTCTGAAGGTATATATCATATTTGATGAACCATACTATAAAGTATATGTCGGCGATTATAAAACCCGTCGAGATGCGGAGAGCGCGCTCAATGAGATAAAGCAGTCAGGATATCCTGATGCATGGATTGTCAAATCAAAAGTATTTATTGATGAATAGACTAACATTTTCACAACTGCGTACTTTATCCCATACAGTCTTGCCGGGTTTCGTTACCCTCATATATTTTGCCTGGACAGGAGCGGAATCACATGCAGCAGAGACTGACAGCACGGATATTCCCGCGGTGGAGGAGGCGGTATTACATTGTGATACAAACGGCTTGCTTAAGGAATTGGCCGGCAAAGCCTGCCCCAATTACTCGGACAGATATAACAATACTCTATTAATGAAAGCTGCCTTTAAAGGATGTGAAAATTGCGTTAAGATTCTTCTGAAGTATGGTGCTGCGGTTGATAAAAGAAACAAGTACGGTGAGACGGCTCTGTATCTTGCCGTCGCCCACAAACACTCCTCTATTGTCAGAGGGCTTCTGGAGGCCGGAGCGGATCCCAATATACGATACAGTGGGGGAAAATATCTGTTGCTTGAGGCAGTTGACAGATGCGACAAGTCGCTGGTGGAGATGCTCGTCGAACATAACGCCGATATTTATGTCGCCGACCTTAACGGGATGGACGCTTTAATGTATGCCGTTGAAAACAGGTGCCTGCCTGTTTTGCAATATCTCCTTTATGCGGGATGCGATATCTTTGCGGTAGATTCACTGGGTGAAACGGCCTTTTTGAAAGCTGTCCGGCTCGACCACATGCCCTCAATAGAAATGTTGCTTAGCCATGGCGTTGATATTAATCAGGTTAATTTTAAAGGGGAGTCGCCCTTATTATATGCAGTATTAAACAGAAACAAGCGGGCAGTAAAACTGTTGATCGAAGCGAATGCTGATGTCAATATTGAGGATTCGCAAGGAAGGACACCGCTTAATACCGCCATTCGCAAGGGACATGAAACTATAGAAAAGATGCTTCTGGAAAAAGAGCCGGATGGATATACGCCCCTGATGGCCGCCGCACGAAGAGGTGACCTTGAAGAGGTAAGAAGATTGTTTTCTGAAACGCGTCCCGATGTAAATGCAAGAAACGATTACGGCAGTACGCCTCTCATTATTGCTGCGGCTAAAGGACACACTGCTATTGTTGAAGAGCTTATTTTCCGGGGTTCTGATTTAAATGCGATGAACAGTATTTTCGGTTCGGCCCTCATGTATGCTTCAGCCGGAGGACACCTTGAAACAATACAGGCGCTCATTGATGCCGGTGCAGACATCACATTGAAAAATCAGAGAGGTCTCACCGCATTCTATTATGCAAAGCGATACCGTCACAGGAAAGCAGTGCTCCTGCTTCTTGAAGCAGGGGCAATAAAATAGCCTGATACGTTCATACCGTTTTGTATCACCCAAATCACTAAAATACGACGCGCTACGATTAAAAAATATTCCCTCTGTGAATGTAGTTATTTTATACTGAATATTTTATAAGGTAGTGTTGCAGTGCGTTCGGAAATGGAGAAGAGAGTATGCCTGAATTTATCACGCAAGAATTAAAACAGCATATTGAGAAAAGGAAATGGTCTGATCTCAAAGAGCGCCTGGTAAATCTTCCTGCACCGGAAATTCCCGAAGTATTGTTTATGGCGGAAAAGCATGATCGTGTCTTAATATTCCGCTCGCTATCACGGCATAAGTCGGCTGAGGTATTTGCCAACCTTGAGCCTGAGCAGCAGGATGCACTGCTGCATGATCTTACAGATGTTGAAACCCGCCAGTTGCTCAGTACGCTGCCACCGGATGATCGTACCGCGCTTCTTGAGGAGTTACCGGCGCCGGTGACCCGGCGGCTGCTTGGTCTGTTAAGCTCTTCCGACCTCCAGGAAGCACGACAGCTGCTTGGGTATCCCGAAGAAAGTGTGGGACGGCTTATGACACCCGACTATGTTGAAGTATATCCGGACTGGACTGTCGGGAAAGCGCTTGAGCATATCCGGTTCAAGGGAAAAGACAGCGAGACAATAAACATGGTATATGTTATTGATAAGGCGGGAAAACTGCTGGACGACATCAGGCTCAGGCGTATAATCTTATCAGATCCTGATAAAACACTTGAAGAGCTGATGGACAGGACCTTTGCCTCACTATCCGCTTTTGATGACCGAGAGGAAGCGGTAACCATGATGCAGCGGTACGATCTGGCGGCATTACCGGTGGTTGATTCCGACGGGGAGCTCATCGGAATAGTGACCTTTGATGATGTGATGGATGT
Organism: uncultured Fibrobacterota bacterium; assembly: GCA_964543525.1. GTDB lineage: Bacteria > Fibrobacterota > Chitinivibrionia > Chitinivibrionales > JANQEN01 > CBDVBE01. Next base: position 65,124 of record CAZIYW010000002.1, read on the forward strand.
CGCTGAAGAGGAGGCTACTGAGGATATTCATAAATCCGCATCTGTTGCCCCGTTGAAAATGAGTTATCATCGAGCCGGGGTTTTCAATCTCTATAATAAACGCGCGAGGTGGCTGGTTATTCTCGTTTTATTGAACCTTGCATCTGCTGCTGTTATAGGGATATTCGAGGAAAAACTGGCAGGGACTATAGCACTTCTCTTTTTTATACCCATCCTTATCGGCAGTGGTGGTAATGCGGGGTCACAGGCGTCAACACTGGTTATCCGGGCCCTGGTAACCGGTGATATTAAACTTGATCAGTGGTTTCAGACAATCGGTAAAGAACTACTGGTTGGATTGCTTCTTGGATTGACCTTGGGGATGCTTGGTGGTATACTGGGTTTCCTGCGGGGTGATTTTCACTGGCAACTGTCTGTTGTTGTCGGAACCTCCATGCTGTCAATTGTCGTAGTCGGAAATCTGGTCGGAATGATCCTGCCTTTTATTCTGGCAAAGGTGAATATTGATCCCGCCGTTGCCAGCGGTCCGCTTATTACAACCATTGCCGACGCCACCGGACTGTTTATTTATTTTTCAATTGCGTCGGCGATTATCGGCTGGTGATGATTTTAGTTTTTATGTACTGTCAACGAGTGGGTAATGATTTTTTTATCCGGAATTCGTGCAGGTATCTCATTGGTAATACAAACATTCCCCTTAATGACTACCCTTTTGCCGAATTGAACGTTGCCCTCCACCCGTAAGGATGAGCATTCTATGAGAGACGGCGGTTGCGGATAGAAATTCTTTTTAAGTTGCCTGTATGTCTTATAGAATCTCGGATCCAGATTAATGGTGATCGGTGGGAGTTTCCGCTCGGGGTTGGGAAAAATACAAAAGGTTTTTCGATCAAGGATATAGCAGTCGGACCAGAGTGCAAGCAGATCGTTGGTGTTTTTAACGGGGATGAATCTCTCTTTAGGAATGATTACCGCCTCGGAATTTTTAAAGTGCTCTATTAAGGCACCCATTGCCGTTTCCAGTTGAACTACTTTTGGCGTCGTCTCATCATTCGGATCAAGCGTTTTTTCGTTTGCAATCAACGGCAGGTTGATTATGTTTTTATTCTTTCTTAACAATTGGTTCAGGTGTACGAGGTTGACCCAGATGGTGTTCGAGTTGAAATAACGGTGTAAGGTAATATTTTCAAATGCAGGTATATCATCTTTGTGCACCTGTGCGCGCTCACGCAGAAGTATTTGCCCGTTCTTTCTACATGCTAAATGCCCGCCTTTTTTATCCATTTCTGTTCTTTTTATTATTTCCATCATAAAAGGGAAATCGTTTTGGGCGAAATAACCCAGGAGCCGTGGATCCAATGTGGCGCCCAGATTGTCAATGTTGGAAATGAATAAGTACTTAATGTTCCTTTTTAGAAGGGTATTCATGATATCCGAGGTGATCAACGCCAGATAGATGTCACCGTGACCCGGCGGATTCCATTCAAGCTTTCGGTTTTTATTGTAGCGTGCAGGTTTATTGAAATCCTCAGGTTTTTTGTCTTTGTCCCGAAGAATTTTAGGGTATTTATGTTGCATGAACGTAAAAGGTAAGAATTCCGGATAGTGTTTTTTCAGATATTTCTTCGTTTCATTTTCGGTATTGAAGCTATTCATCAGATAGAGAGGGATATGCTGGTGATATTTTTTATTTATCAGCTTAATCTGGCGGATGGCGATATCCAGGAAGGTAAGTTTTTTATCGACGGGGATAAGACATTTCGGTCCGTCAAGGCCCATACTGGTTCCCAGTCCACCGTTTAATTTAAAGACGGCGGTCTGCGCAAGAACATCATTTCCATAGTCAGTATATGCTGAGAGATCTTCGAGCCTCTTCAGTCTGTTTTCTTTTAACGGCAATATTTCAGATTCACGAATAAATTCGTTCTTTCCACTTAAAAGCTGACGGTAATATTTTTCAAAGACTCTGATAACAAGAGGATTAATCCCCGCATTTTTCATTTTGCGTCTAAAAAGTTCAATATGATTGGTTGATTCCATATTTTCACCCTCTTAATAATTGATTGGAAATTTCATAACGAACAAGGCAAGATACAAATAGATGGCATAAATGGCAAGGAGTATCGCTCCTTTGACACGGTTTAGTGAATAATTGATACGGAGCATTAACAGCATGGTACCGACAACGACAAACATGGCAGGAAACATGAACCAGGTCTCTTTTAGCCCGAGAACCAGGGGATTTGCTATGGCTGATGCACCGGCTACCCAGCAGATATTCATGATATCCGCACCGATAATATTACCTACGGCAATGGCGCCGTGCCTTTTCCGGGCGGCGATCACGCAGGTTGCAACTTCCGGAATGGAGGTGCCGAAGGCGACAATGGTTAAGGCAATAATTGATTCGGGTATGTGAAAGGCGTAGGCTATGGATGTTGCCGATACGACAATAAGTTTACTAGAAAGAATTATCCCGGATAAACTTATGATAAAGAACATCGAAAGCTTCACTGTAGAAGATGGCTCACGCTGCAGTAATTCTTCTTCAATATCACCCTGCAGCTTTCCCTGTTTATGCTGCCGGTATAACAGGATGATATATCCGATGAAAAGACTGACAAGAACGATTCCCTCCCATCTGTTCAATGTATTGTCAAACAGTACGAACAGGAAGGAGATACACTCGATTCCCAGCAAGAAAATGCCGGATGTTTTAAATATCCTCCTTGAGATGACGATAGGTGAAGCTGCCGCCAGCCCCGCTAGCGCGAGTGCCAGTCCGTCGTCACAGATTACCGAACCGATTGCATTTCCCAGCGCCATCTCCGGTTGGCCGCTCAGCGCGGACATGAGTGATACCGCCAGTTCCGGGGCAGTCGTGGCAAACGATACGAGTACTATACCGATAACCAGCTTGGGTACTTTAAATTTGGCAGCGATTTCCACGGATGAATCAACAAACAGATCGGCGCATTTGGCAAGAATGATAAATGCAAGAACAAGCGCTGTGAAGGAAAACGCCAAATTCGTTTCTATAAGGCTAATCAGTGCGTAGTACAGGTTTACTAACACCATGGCTGACCGCAGTTAAGATTAAAATATCAATGCATGCAAAAGTGTAATTATCGACATAAAATATGTTATGGCATGGGAAGTACTCGGAAAAGGTGATTCCGGAATTTTAACAGCAAAAAAATAGGTGGTGTACCGGCAGAAAATATTTCCGCATTAACAATCTTACAGTTTACCAATTCTCTATTTTTAACCTTAAATATGCTAACAGAATACGGGCATCTGTTAAATTGGCTGTACCATGAACCGAAAAAAAAAGTATCTTTGTATCGGGGAATTATATAATTGTAACAGGAAAGTACGTTAACATTAAAAAATTACAGGGAAAGAGACATGGATTTCATAGAAGAACTGAAATGGCGCGGCATGCTGCATGATATTATGCCCGGGACTAAGGAGCTGCTTGCACGTGAAAAGGTCACTGCATATTTAGGTATAGATCCGACTGCTGATTCCCTGGGTATAGGTCATCTGGTCGGAATTATGATGCTGAAGCATTTTCAGATAGCAGGTCATAAACCCATTGCCCTGGTTGGCGGGGCCACCGGCATGATCGGAGATCCATCGGGAAAGTCGAAAGAACGGAATCTGCTGGATGAGGAGACATTGAGGCATAACGAGGCCTGCATTAAAAGGCAACTGGCCAAATTTCTGGATTTTCAATCCGCAGAGAAGAATTGTGCGGAACTGGTCAATAATTATGACTGGATGAAGGAATACAGTTTCCTTGATTTTATCAGAAAGATTGGTAAATATATTACTGTCAATTATATGATGGCCAAGGATTCGGTTAAAAAAAGGTTGTCTGCCGAATCAACCGAAGGGATGTCTTTCACCGAATTTACGTATCAGCTTGTTCAGGCGACTGATTTTCTGCATTTATACCGTACAAAAAAGTGTAAACTGCAGATGGGCGGTTCAGACCAGTGGGGTAATATCACAACGGGTACGGAATTGATCCGGCGTATTGACGGTGGCGAAGCGTTTGCACTCACCTGTCCCTTGATAACTAAAGCGGACGGTACCAAGTTCGGTAAAACGGAGAGCGGGAATGTCTGGTTATCACCGGAGAGGACCTCACCCTATAAATTTTACCAGTTCTGGTTGAATTGTTCCGACGAAGATACGGAGAAATTTATAAAGATATTTACTCTTTTTTCAAAAGAGGAGATTGAAGCGGCAATTGAACAGCATCGCAGGGAGCCGCATCTGCGAAATCTTCAAAAGATGCTTGCAAAGGATGTTACGATTCGTGTCCATTCAGAAACAGATTGCCGGTCTGCTGTCGAGGCGTCAGAGATTTTATTCGGGAAGGGAACCACGACTACTCTCCGTAAACTTCCGGAGAAGGATTTTCTTGATATTTTCGAAGGGGTGCCGCGTTTTACCGTGAAAAAGGAGGAACTTGAGGCCGGGATTAATATCGTTGACCTTCTTTCTGAACATACCGGGGTTTTTAACTCAAAAGGTGAAGTCCGCAGGATGATTCAGAATAATGGATTAAGTGTAAATAAAACGAAAGTAACTTCCGCAGATGAAAGCCTTACCGCCGAAAATCTCCTTAATAACCGGTATATTCTTATACAGAAGGGTAAGAAAAATTATGTAATTCTTGAGGCGGATTAGTTTTTTTTGTGTTTTTCGCGTTCATAATGCAATATGGGGTCGCATTTACCGGGAAATTTCTCAGTAACCTTGTCAAGGCACCCTGAGGGCCCGAGCTTGTCGCATTTTTTGCAGACATTTTTGAACCATTCATCGGTTATACCCGCAGGTTTATTGCCACTTTTAGGGCTGTTGCCGAGAGAATCGAGTTTTTTTACCACTCCTTCAGCCATTTTCGCAAAGTGCTGTACCTGTTGGGGAGGAAGTTGTCGCGCAATTATCTGCAGGTATATCTGCAGCGCCTCATTAATCAAAGTTTTTTCTTCGGATGTAAGAGCCATGATTTCCTTCCTTGTTAATTTTTAAAAATAATGGTATTATAAAATAATACATTTTTTTACGAATGTAAGAGGAGTAATATCTGGCATTTTGAAAGTGTTTGATACTATCTTTTAATGTTCATCAATTTTAAATAAGTTCACATTAAAGAAAAAACTATAATGATACGTGTCGTATTTGTGTGCACCGGGAATATCTGTCGTAGCCCCATGGCGGAAGCTGTTCTTCGCCATGAATGGAAACGGCGGAAAAAAGATGGATTGTATGTGTCCTCCATGGGCATTCATGGCCTCGATAACCAGGAAGCTTCAAAATATGCGCAGGAAATATGTAATGAACATGGTATTGATTTATCTGAGCACCGTTCGCGTAAGCTGATAATTCCGGAACTTGAAGAGGCCGACCTTATACTTTCCATGGAAAAAGTACAGAAAGAGTTTATTCATCTGTTTTTTCCGAGATTTTCCGATAAAAATTTTCTCCTTGGAGCCTGGCCCGGAAAAGCTACAAAGAAGAGTAATATAAAGGACCCAATCGGCGGCAGCGAGAAATTTTACCGACAAACCTTTGATATCATTGAAGGACATATTAAACGTATTATACCGGCCATTGAAGAAATGTATTGTCGTTAATCAAATGATGCCCATTGTCAACCGATAGAATCTGTCCGGTTATACTGTTGTTTTCCACAAGGAAAGAGTACGCCTGTTGTATTGCTTTCGTATCTCCTGTTTTACGCAATGGGAGAGTGCTCTTTAACCTATTGAAATGAGAGCGGTCGGCATGTATCGGTGGGAGAATCGCGCCGGGGGCTATCGCATTTACCCGTATGCCGGGTGCGTAGAGAAATGCCATCTGACAGGTTAATTCTGTAAGGATTCTTTTCGAGAGCCGGTAGTTCTGAAATTTTTTATTTAGCGAGATGTCCGCATCGGTAATATTGATTATCCAGCCCTTGCCGACCTTCTGTGAGAATCGGCGGGCAATCAGGAGTGGTGCCACGGCATTTATCGCCATAAGATTTCTCAGATGATTGAGGTTGTCAAGATTTCCTTCGGTAAACTGTGAAGCATTATTCACCAGTCCTGTGAGCGCGGCCGGAAAATCGGAACAGGTATCGATAAGTGATTCAGGTTTTTCTGCAAGGTCAGCCTGCAGAAAATAGATCCGGTCACTGAAGCGCGGATGTTTGGTGAGCCAACTTTTTAACGGAGCCGCCGATGTCCGGTAATGAGCGATAACGGAAAATCCCATATCGAGGCTTTGTTTTGTTAAAGCCAGGCCCAACCGCTTTGTGGCCCCTGTAATTAAAACCGCTTTTTTTTTCTGTCCCATTACCGGTATACAATTCGTTTATGGTATTTTAAAAGCAAACACTTTTTTCAGGATACAGTATGGCTATCAATATAATTCAATGCTTCCTTAATACAGAAAACACAATTACTGTTTTGGGCAGTTCGCTTGCAGCATACATCCGCAGGCAGAATATGAGCCACTTATGGAGCGAGCGCGAAAAGGGTGTTGTCGATACCGTCGTTATCCATTTCATCAGTGCGGCAGATACCCGACCTGAAACCCCGTACCATCTTGAATCGATTCTGGCTATTTTCTGTACCTATGGCGTTAGCAGCCATTATCTGGTTGATCGCGAGGGAGTAGTGAGACAACTGGTTCCTGAAGATAAAAAGGCCTGGCATTGCGGAGGGAGCATTATGCCGGAGCCTGACTCACGACAGGGGGTGAATGAATTTTCCATTGGTATTGAGCTTGTTGCACAGGTGGATTCGGGTTATACCGATGCACAGTATGATTCTCTTGCATCCCTGTGTTGTGATATTGAGACGCGATGGAATATTTTTTCCTATGTTGGCCATGAGGATATTGCAGGAAGTCGGGCAGTCGCATTAGGGTTACGGAGCGATGTTAAGCCGGACCCCGGACCGTTATTTAACTGGAAACATTTTTATGCTTTAAAGAACAATTTACCGATATCCTGACTTTTAGTATAAAAAAAATAAGATAATCGTATAAAGTTTTTGGATATCTCATAGAATCATCAAATATATTAGGTGAAGTGGCAGGCATTCAGAAATGGTCAGTTTGTATGCATGTCATCACGTAGTGTCAATCTTTGTGCCATCTGTATTATTCGTTAACAGATTAAAATTACTATCACTTGCAACGGCCGAAAAAAATAACCATTTTATATAGACCATTCATATTTAATAAAAAACTTTGATAGCTGTGTAAAGAGAGATGTGTTCAACTGGTGAAATGAAAACGGGAGGAACTATGATGAGAGCGTTTTTGAGTTGCAGTATTCTTATTCTTTTGGCAATGCACTCCTTTGGCGATGAGACTTTCGACAAGTTATTAAATGCCGGAAAATATAAAGAGGCAATTGAGTATGCTGATCAGAAAATCCCTCCGGCTTCCCGCAATGCAGCTATGTGGGTGAAAATAGCCGAGGCTAATGAAAAGGCCGGTCTCATTGAGAAAGCACTGGCGTCATACATGGTTTCCTGGCGTATGAATCCCAATGATTATGCGTCTCTTTTAGGGGCTGCACGAATCTACAACAAGTTAAAACAGTACGATAATGCCGTTAATATGGCTAAGAAGGCACTGGATCAGAAGTTTACCGGCGAAGCGAGCTGGGAGTATGCGCGTGCCTGTATTGCCTTGAAAAAACCAGCGGAAGCGAAAAAGGCCCTTGAGAAGGTCATCGAAACGGATCCGGCTAATATCGTTGCAAACAGAGAGCTTGGCATTATTTATTACAATGATAAGCAGTATAAACAGGCGGTTCCTCTGTTAAAGAAATCATATGAAAAGAAAGCAACTGCAGAAGTAGCTTACCAGATTGGAAAGTGTTATCTGGAGATCAAGAAAACAGATGCGGCTATTGAGTATCTTAAAAAGGCAATAGCTAAAAAGGCGACCCTTTATGAGGCAGGTTTGGATCTCGCACGGGCGTATTATCATGAGAAGAATTTCAGCGGCGCAGCTTCAGAATACAGCAGGATTGAGGGAAAAGTTACGCTTACCGCTGAAGATTATTTTTATCATGGGAAATCGTTGGAGGAAATTGATAAAAAGGGCGCCGCTGTTGCTGCTTACAGGAAGGCGGTCGGAAGATACGCATCGTCCAAGAAAAAGGAAGCTATAATCGCACGGTATAAAGTCGGTAAGGAGGACTTGAAGAAGAAGAGATATTCCGATGCGTTGACACAGTTTAAATTTATTCAGTCGGCTGATCCCAAGGCCCTTATGATTACGGATATTTATTTTTTACTTGCTGACGCATATTTAGGGGCAAAGCAGTCTGCACAGGCGATAAAAAGTCTGGAAAAGGCGATTGCACTTGATGCGACAAATATAGAAGCGTATGCACGTCTGGCTGATTTATACACAAAAAATAAGATGGCTGAAAAAGCCAAGGCTACCTATGAGAAAATGATGTCACTGAGTCCTAATGACCCTAATGTATATCTCGTTCTGGGTCAATATAATCTTAAGGCAAAAAAATATGCTGAGGCGCTTGATCTGTTTGTTAAGAGTAACGGACTGGAGAAAAGTGCGTCGGCCCTTGAAGGTATTGCACAGGCGGCTTCTGCAATGAAGCAGTGGGACAAAGCACGGGATGCCGCTGAATCTGCAGTGAACATGGACGGTTCGCGTTACACATCCAGGAAAATTCTTGCGGAGGCCCTGGTGAAGGAAAAAAGTTATAAAGAAGCGAAAGTTCATCTTGAAGTACTGGTGAAAAAAGAACCGTCCAAAAAGAAATACTGGGTGGATCTTGCTGAATGCTATAGAGCGACAAATGATATCGAGAATCTGGCGAAAGCGGACGCTAAAATTATTAAACTTGACAAAAAAAATACAACTTCACGGTTGCGTCATGCAAAATATAATCAGGAAAAAGGCAATAAAAATAAGGCCTATTCACTTTACAAGGAGCTTTCTCTCCTGAGACCCAAGGACCCGGTTGTATTTAACAACCTCTATAAGATAGCTCTTGAAAAGAAGGATAAACCCAGCGCTATTACATACCTTAAAAAGTATGTTGCGCTTAACCAGAAGGATGCCGATGCACAGAAGATGCTCGGAGACCTGTTGTATGAAAAGAAAGATCTTGACGGGGCGCTGGTTGCCTATCGTAAGGTCATTAAAATTGATCCCGGTATCAAGGGCTTTTACAAACGGTATGCTGATATTGTGCTTGCCAAAGGAAAACAGGATGAGGTTATTAAAGCTCTGACCGGCGTTATTAACTCGGGAGAGGCGGATGTCGGCACCTACACTACCCTCGGTATGATTTACATGAAGAAAAAACAATATACCAAGGCAAAGGAAATGTATCAGCAGGCTCTTATGATTGAGCCCCAGAATACCGATGCCCTTTCCGCTTTGGGTGAGTGCCAGGCAAAACTCGGGGATATCAGCGGTGCGGTTATTACGTATGAACAGGCGGTCATGATGAATCCGAAAGCAGTAGAGGAATATAAGGACCTCGGCAAACTCTACCTTAAGCAGAAAAAAACAGAACAGGCCATGAAAGCATTCGGAAAATATCTGGATAAAAAACCGAAGGATCAGGAAATTGCCAAGAAAGTGGGAGATTACCATTTCGATAAGAAAGAGTATAAAGAAGCGGCAAAGTACCTGTCCATTGTATCAGGAAAAGCGGGAAATGATTTTAATCACCAGTTGCGGTTATGTGAAGCGTATTATCATTCGAAGAATTATAAAAAGACCATCGAGTATTGTGATAAGCTTATCAAGCGGAAGCCAAAGCCGAATACAAAGCAGAAACTTTTGAAGATGAAAGCAGAGGCGTATGAGGAAACCAAGCAAATAACTAAGGCTCTTCTTGCATATGATGAATATTGTAAAATGCCTGGTGTGCGCGATGCTGATATCGCGTTTAAACGTGCGTTTTTACGGGAGGAGAAAAATCCGGACCTTGCCAAGAAAATATATAACGACAACATTACTAAATATCCGACCGATTCCCGAAATTACCTGCAACTTGGCCTCATGTACAGTAAAAATAAGGCCACTCTTGCTAAAGCCGCTCCTATGCTTGAAAAAGCGGCGGATCGTGCGGGCAAAGATAAAAAGCTCTGGCTGCAGATCGCACAAATCTATGGAAAGCTTGGCAAAGAGGATAAGGAACTTGATGCTTACCGAAAATATATTGAGGTTGATCCGCAGAATCTTGATGCCAATATCCGTATTGGTACTATCCTTTTAGAAAAAGGAAAAATCACCGAAGGTATGGTCTATCTGGAAACAGCCAATACCTTTGCTCCAGACAATATAGATGTGATTATTCCTCTTTCTTCCGGCTATTTAAAAACGAACCGTACCAAAGAAGCTATCGAGCTCTTGAAAAAAGCCAAGTCACTTAAACCTGATGATGTTGAAGTCCGGCGGAATCTGTATAAAGCCTATAATAAAATCGGTGAGAAAAAGATGGCAATGGAAGAAATCAAAGATTTGCTTACAAAGAAACGTGATAATCGTCTACTCTTTCTCTATGCCGAGATGCTGCTGGAAGAAGGAAAGGTGAAGGATGCGGAAAATGCCATTGAGGATATTATGGCAACTGAGCCTGATAATATCGAGGCGCTTATGCTTCTTGCCAAAATACAGCGGTCAAGAAAAAAATATGATGAGGCAATTGAGACTTATAAGGAAATCATTTACATTGATGCTACCTATGCACCGGCGCTATTTGAACGGGCGGAAACCTATATGGCTCAGAGCAAACCGCAATGGGCCGAGCGGTTTTATGACAGAGCGCTCCGCGCAGATCCCTCCTACGGTCTCGCTGAACTGGGAAAAGCTAAAATTGCTAAATTACGAAAAGATAAAACCGCCTACAAAGAGCATCTGAGAAAAGCAAAACAGCTTGTTCCTGATAATCCGAGAATCAAGGAAGAGTGTAAAAAAGCAGGGATATAAATTAAATCGTGTCTGCTGAGAAGTATCGTGATAATGTATGCGCTGTTATCAGAGGAAAATCTGATGACAGCGTTTGTGTTTTTCACAGAAAGGATTTTCCTCCTGATTCCGGCTGGCAGTTTCCCCAAGGTGGAATAAACCCGGAGAAAGACCTTATCGATGAATTGAAAAGGGAATTGCGCGAAGAAATTGGCATTGACGAGGTGTCTGTTATCGCAGTTTCACCCAACAGCTACTATTATGATTTCCCGCCGGATATACCCCGAAAGCATAAGGGGTATAGAGGGCAAAGGCAGCAATGGGTTTTACTTGAACTACAGAGCGCTGAAGTAAGATTCACTTTTGAAGAATGTGCCGAGTTTGATGAATATCAATGGGTTACTGCGCACGAGGCTCTCAGGAGAATTGTTCCGTTTAAAAAAAAAGTGTATAGAGAAGCGTTACACGATTTAAATTTGATATAGTTGCGGCAGGGACTGACATGAACGATTTTCAGGAACGGCCAGTTATTTTGATGTTCAAAATCGAATAGAGACGCGTTGTAATGTGTTAGAATAAAACAAGATGAAGAAAACATGCAATTATTATAACAATAAAAATTATTACCAAACGTAGTCGACTATGAATGATAAAAATGACGTACAAGACAGAGAAGAAGATAAGAAATTATTTGATCTCTGGATGAAGGGAGACCCAAGGGGATTTTCAACAATCTATGAAAAGTATCGGAAACGTCTCTTTGGATTTCTTTTAAGGATGACAAGTGATAAGGGATTGGCGGAGGATTTAATGCAAGAGACTTTTTTTGCCGCCCTTAGGAATGCGCATCAATTTGACAGAAACAGAAGTATCCTGAGTTGGTTTTTTGGTATAGCTCATAAAAAAGCAATCGATTATTTCAGACATGCAAAGGTTGAAGGTGAACATCAGAGAGAGGCGGAAAAGTCGGTGGGAAGCAGAATGTCTGCTCCTGATGATGCAGCAGACAACAAGTACATAAGGAAGCTGGTGAATGAAGCTGTTGAAACACTGGATCCTTTACAGAGGGAAGTTTTTCTGTTACGGGAAGGGGGAGGTGTTGCGTTTCGGGATATTGCAGTTATTATGGATTGCCCAATTAATACCGCACTGGGAAGAATGAGGCTTGCACTTAAAAATATTCGAAAGGAACTTGAGAAAAGAGGTGTTCATGGAGTGTAATATTTGGGAGGAAAAGGGCCTTCTGTATATGGCTGGCGAATTGGATGAAAATGAAAAGCAGTCTTTCAAGGTTCATCTTGTCGGCTGTGAAATTTGTCAAACCGAATTACAAACGTATTCAAAAGAAAAGGAAATGCTTTTCAGACCGGAAATGTTTGAGGATGAGCCGTCTCCTTATGTTGACCGTGAAATTATTCGTGTCTGTTCACAACCGATTAAGCCGGTTTTACAGGTTCCTCTGATTCCTGCATTTGTTAAAAACACGTTATTTGCCTTGCTAATTCTCGCAGTTGGCTTTGGCGGCGGCGCCTATTTTGCCGGTTTAAAAGTAGCGTCTGAAATCAAAACAGCGGGCTTTAAAACCGGGGAACAGAATATACGCGCAGCAGAAAATAGAGGTGCCCGTCCACTCTCTCAGGTAGCTGCTTCGCAGAAGGATGAAGATGATTCATTAGCGGATTCAGTCGTATCTGACAGCGCACAAATCTTTAAAAGGGGTAATCTTGATATGCAGGGGGTTGTGCCGGTTGATCTTACCAATGAATGACTATTCAGGAGCGAAAAAGTAAATCATTTTTTAAGGATCGCAGGGTAACCCTATGATCCTTTTTTTATTCCGGTGAATCTGCCCGGAAAGCGGGATCGAAATTATATAGAGGGATCGGACAGACGTAAATTAAGTATTTAACCACCGGTCGCATAATGTTCTTAAATTAAACTTCCTCTTTTTTCCCTTATTACTCGAAATAAAAGTTATTTTTATTTCGACTCATTAGCCCGAATTCGGGATTTATTTCGCATTACTATATCCTGATTAAGTGAGAAGCGGTGTGAAATATTTCAAGGAAATCGCGCGGATACTTAAATGGATCCAGATTATCGTGGCAGTTTTTCTCACATTTATGATGATGAAGGCTATGAAAATGCTGTTTTTTCTTTTCAAGGAGGAAGGAATTTTGTGATCTATTGTACGGTATATAATCCGGCGATTGATATAATTTACACCCTTGACGAATTGGTGCCCGGAGTAACCTGTACCGATGTATCCTCTCAAAGTTTGCCGGCCGGAAAGGGAATAAATGTCGCAAAAGTTGTGAAGACTCTGGGTGAAGAAGTTACCGTAGTGGGACTTATGCCGGAAGAGGACAGGGAGCGTTTTACAAGATTTCTTGATAATCGGAATATTACGAGTTATTTCTATCCGGTTGAGGGCACCGTTCGGGTAAATACCACAATGACTGAGAAAAAGACGGGTCAGGTAACCCATATCAACAGTGCTGAATATCGCTGGTCTACAAGAATTCAGGATGAGTTTCACGAATTTCTTGCGACATATATGCAGGAAGGCGATATATGGGCTCTGTCGGGGAGTATCCCACAGGGTTTTGATTCTGATACCTATATGAAACTGATTCAGACCTGTAAGAAAAAAAATATTACCGTGATGCTTGACAGTCGTGGACTTGCATTTAATATGGGAGTACGAGCGGGGCCTCATATGGTGAAGCCGAATTTACTGGAACTTGAGGCTTTTTTCGGTGAGCATGTCGAGGGCGTGCATCATATAGCCCTCAAGGGCAAGCGGTTATTTGATATGGGGATTGAATATGTGTTTATTTCTCTTGGCGCTGATGGTATGATAGCCATACACGAGGATGACTGCCTGCTCTGTTCCGTACCTGCAGTTGAGGTAGTTGATACGGTTGGTTGTGGCGATGCACTGGTAGGGGGTTTTCTTGTTGCAAGAACAAGGAGTTTTTCTTTTATCGAAGCTTGTCGTATGGGAATAGCCTGCGGTACATCAAATGCGCTTCATACAGGACCGGGGATAATTGATAAGGAAGAGATATGGCGGCTTATGGAAGATGTCCGTATTGAAGCGGTATAGCATTTATGTCTTAGATATAGGATGTGCAATTGTAACATGTTAATTTTATGGAGGTTATGTGGAAGATTATTCACCTGCTGAGATTGAACCGAAATGGCAGAAACGATGGGAAGAAGAGGGAATTTATAATGCTTCGGATGATTATTCCAAAGAAAAATTTTATGTCCTTATAGAATTCCCGTACCCCTCAGGAGAAGGTCTTCATGTCGGACATCCCCGCAGTTATACGGCACTTGATGTCGTTGCGCGTAAAAGACGTATGCAGGGATACAATGTTCTTTATCCAATCGGATGGGATGCCTTTGGACTGCCGACTGAAAATTTTGCCATCAAAACCGGGCAGCATCCGCGCGTGGTAACTGAAAGAAATGTGGCGCGCTTTAAAACACAGTTGCAGCGACTGGGATTTTCATTTGACTGGAAACGTGAAATAAATACTACTGATCCCGGGTATTACAAATGGACTCAATGGATTTTTTTAAAACTCTGGGAACGCGGTCTTGCCTATAAATCAGAGATGCCCATCAACTGGTGTACCTCATGCAATGTCGGTCTGGCCAATGAAGAGGTTGTCGGCGGGGTTTGCGAAAGATGTGGTGGTGAAGTTGTCCGTAAGGTGAAAAGCCAGTGGATGCTTAAAATTACCGAGTACGCTGAGCGCTTGCTTGCGGATCTTGACACGGTAGATTTTCTTGAGAAGATTAAGATTCAGCAGGCAAACTGGATTGGCCGCTCTACCGGTGCTGAAGTTGATTTTGTTATTAAGGCCGGTAATGACCGTCAGCAGAGCATGCGCATTTTCACCACACGTCCTGATACACTGTTTGGCGTCACCTATATGGTCCTGGCGCCGGAACATAAACTGGTGAATGAATTTATGGATCGGTGCACCAATCCTGATGAGGTTCGTTCCTATATAGATGCCGCAGCCCGTAAATCCGATTTTGAACGTACTGAGGTAGTTAAGGAAGTTACGGGGGTGGAATTTAAGGGAATACATGCCTGCAATCCTGCAACGAAGGAAGATGTTCCGGTGTGGATTGCTGATTATGTTCTCATTTCATACGGCACCGGGGCTATTATGGCTGTACCGGGACATGATGATCGTGACTGGCGTTTTGCCAGAAAATACGGACTTCCTATTGTTGAAGTAATATCCGGTGGTGATATATCCAGGGAGGCGTTTACCGATATTGATCGTGGTATCCTGGTTAATTCAGGGCCGTTAAACGGGATGAAGCCTTCCGAGGCTATTGTTAAAATGACTGAGATTATTGAATCTGAGGGGTACGGAAAATCATCGGTGAAATATCGTTTGCGGGACTGGGTGTTCAGTCGCCAGCGATACTGGGGAGAGCCTATCCCGATGATCGAATGTCCAACCTGTGGGGGGGTCCCGTTGCCTGAATCCGAGTTACCACTGGTTCTTCCTGAAGTAGAGCAGTATAAGACGTCTGAAACGGGAGAATCTCCACTGGCGAACATACCGGAATGGGTAAACACACGTTGTCCGAAATGTGGTGGCGCTGCAAAACGGGAAACCGATACTATGCCGCAATGGGCCGGATCGAGCTGGTATTTTTTACGGTATATTGATCCGCATAACGATGACGCACTTGCTTCAGAGGAAAAACTGAAATACTGGACACCTGTTGACTGGTATAATGGCGGAATGGAGCATACCACGCTTCATCTTCTTTATTCACGTTTCTGGCATAAATTTCTTTATGACATCGGTGTCCTTCCCAATCCGGAACCCTATCGGAAACGAACCTCTCACGGCCTTATTCTTGGTGAGACCGGTGAGAAAATGTCCAAATCACGGGGAAATGTGGTTAATCCGGATGAAATGGTTAATAAATACGGGGCAGATTCTTTCCGGTTATATGAAATGTTTATGGGTGCATTTGATCAACCTATACCGTGGAGTACCCGTGGGCTTATCGGCATGAATCGCTTCCTCTGTCGCGTATGGGATCTGCAATCAAAGGTTTCAGCCGATGCGCCTGAAGACAGAACTGTTACCAGGGTGTTGCATCAGTCTATCCGGAAGGTTACTGAAGATATCGAAACGATGAAATTCAATACGGCCCTGGCACAGCTTATGACCTTATCCAACTGTTTCGGACAGGTTGAGCGGATTCGTCGCGATGATTTCAAATGCTTTATTTTACTTATTGCTCCGTTTGCGCCGCACCTTGCCGAGGAGCTCTGGGAGAGACTCGGACAAACTACGTTTGTCACTGTTGAGAAGTGGCCGCAATGGGATGAGACGAAAATCTGGTCCGATGAAATTACCGTTGTTGTGCAGGTTAATGGAAAACTGCGCGGTAATTTTCAGACTACACCCGGTGCTTCACGGGAACAAATGGAAAAAAGCGCTCTTGCGATAGAAAAAGTACAACGGCATCTTGCAGGAAAGACAGTTCGAAAAGTAATTGTTGTACCGAATAAACTGGTCAACATTGTAGCAAATTGAGAATGGTGCCAAATCCGGATGTTAAACTGACGTATTATGGAGGGAATTAAGAACCAAGGAAACCGTATGAACAGGCAAGAAATCATTGTTGCGACCAATAATACCGGGAAGATGAGGGAAATTCGGGAAATATTAAAGGATGTGCCGGTGATTTTTAGGTCATTAAAGGATATATGGCCTGAACCGCCGGTAATTCCGGAAAACGGTTCTACCTTTGAGGAGAATGCGGCAAGTAAAGCGGCATGGGTATATGAACGTAAAAAAGCTTGGACCCTTGCCGATGATTCCGGTTTAGAGGTTGACGCCTTGCAGGGTGAGCCGGGGATTTACAGTTCCCGGTATGCCGGCAATGAGCAAAATAATGAAAAAAATATGGCAAAGCTTCTGAAAAAACTTGATGGTATTGCCGGAGAAGAACGGCGGGCGCGTTTCCACTGTGTTATGGTTCTCAGAGGGCCTGATACGGATGATCATGTCGTCCATGGTATTTGTGAAGGGTATATTGCCAGCGAGCCGAGAGGAACGGAGGGATTCGGTTATGATCCGGTTTTCGTCCCTCTTGGGTATGATAAAACATTTGCAGAAATGGATCGTGAAGAGAAAAATCAGCTCAGTCATCGTGGGAAGGCGTTGCAAACAATTAAAGAAATATTGTATGAATTTTTCGGGAAAGAATCAGGTAAGCTGTAAGACGGATGAAGCGTTGGTTCTTATTGTTGATGATGACGCTTCTATAGCCGCCATGGTGAAGGATTTTCTTGCGTTGCAGGGATTCAGATCAGCGATTTGCAGAAGCGGTACCGAGACACTTGCCTATTTAAAAGAAAATCGTGCGGATCTGATTCTTCTGGATGTGAGAATGCCCGAAATGGGAGGCATTGAAGTCGCACGAAAAATCCGTAATAATATAGACAGATCTATCGGTTTTATTCCGATAATTATGGTATCGGCAATGGACAGCGAGGAGGATAAAATAAAAGGATTACGGTATGCTGATGATTATGTGACAAAGCCGTTTTCCTATGATGAGCTTCTTGCCCGGATTAATGCGCATCTTCGTATCGGACAATTGCAGAATGAACTGATATTGTCCAAGTCACGCTATCAGAGTTTATATGAAAATATTCCGGAGATGTGTATTTCTCTTGACAGAGACAAGAATATTTCCGACTGTAACACCATGTTTTGCCAATACTTTTCAATGACCAAAGAAACGGTAATCGGCAAGCAGGTTATGGAATTTTTCAGGGATGAGGACCGCGATGTATTGCTCTCGTATTTTAACAAATTGCAGCCGCAGAAAATACTGGATACCAGCCATATTTTTCGTTTGTCATGTACTGATTCGGAGAACAATTCAATTTTTGTCAGTATACGTGCCATGTGCCTCGGAGAGCAGAAGGCGGGATTATACATCATTGTCGCCATGAAGGATGTGTCCGAAAATGTGCGTCTTGAGAAACAGCAGAAGCTCGCCCGGCAGCAGTTGTATCGTTCAGCCCGTCTTGCCTCGATCGGTACCCTTGCCTCCGGCACTGCTCATGAAATGAATAATCCCTTAGCGGCAATTCTGGGTTTTTCAGATGCCTTGTTGCATCGGTATGAGAGAGGGGAAGACGTTGACCAAGAAGACTTGAAACAGTATCTGAATATCATTAAATCGGAAGCGCTGCGGTGCAGGGACGTTGTTGAGAATCTTTCTAAATTTTCCCGTGATTATGAATCTCAGACCGAAAAAGTCTCACTCTTTGACTGCCTTCACTCGGCGATCAGGCTTATGAATGTCCGTGCACAAAAGAGGAATATTCAGATAATAAATAACGTTAGCAGCGATATTATCATCAATACTGATGCGCAGAAGATTGGACAGGTATTGGTGAATATTATTTCAAACTCGATTGATTTCTGTAAGGACGGTTCTTCAATTACCATCGATATTGAAAATATGGCGGAAAAAATGAGTCCGGTCCGAATGCGGATAACTGATACAGGCCCCGGTATCCCCGAAACGATTCTGCCGAAGATATTTGATCCCTTTTTCACGACAAAGGAGGTGGGAAAGGGAGTAGGACTTGGTATGTCAATCAGTTATAGGCTCATGGAGGAGTGCGGCGGTTCCATCAATGTTTCCAGTGTGGTTGGTGAAGGTACCACGGTAACATTATTAATCCCGAGGGATTGAAGCTGCGTATGATAAATGATATATTTACTATATAATTTCCCTTTGTGTCCATATACTATATAGTCTAATGAATATTTGTAATCAATGAAAGAAGTATGAGGTGAATAAAAAAGGTAAAATTCTTGTCGCAGACGACGAAGCTTCACTGCGACTTCTGTTGAGTAAGGAATTGTCGCGTGCAGGGTACAGTGTAGATGTTGCCGTCGATGGTGAAGAGACATTAAAGAAGATACAGGATGAATTTTATCAGGTAATATTACTCGATATTGTTATGCCTAAAAAGGACGGGCTCTCGGTTCTGCGGTATATTCGAAACGAAAGTGTTCCTTCGGAAGTAATTATTCTTACGGGCAATGCAACCGTCGAAAGCGCCATTGAATGTATGAAACTGGGAGCTTTTGAGTATGTAAAGAAGCCCTATTCTTTGCAGGAGCTGCTCATTCTCATCGAGCGCGCCATCGCTCATCAGCGTGTCCAAATTGATATTAAAGTGCTCAGGCAGGAGTTGCGGCGGAGCGGGTATGGCGGCAAGATTATTGGTAAGAGCAAGCGTATCAAGGAGCTTCGGGGAATTATCCAGCGGCTTGCCCCTACCCAGTCAACCGTTTTGATACTTGGCGAAAGCGGTTCGGGAAAGGAACTGGTTTCCCGGGCTATCCATGATGAGAGTCAAATCAGAGACAAACCGTTTGTTGCCATCAACTGTGCCTCTCTTTCCGAGACACTCCTGGAGAGCGAACTGTTCGGTTACGAGAAAGGGGCTTTTACCGATGCGAAGACTCAGAAGCGCGGGTTGGCGGAAATAGCCGACGGCGGAACGTTGTTTCTGGATGAAATTGGTGAAATACCCCTCCGTTTCCAGGCAAAGCTGCTTCGCTTTCTTGAGACCGGTGAGATTCGACGGGTCGGCGGCACCCGGGACATCAAACTGGATGTCCGTATAATCTGCGCGACAAATAAGCCGCTCGAACTGCTGGTATCCCAGGGAGAATTCAGAGCCGACCTTTACTACCGCCTTAATGTATTGTCGATTACCGTTCCACCTCTGCGGGAACATAAAGAAGATATCCCGCTGCTTGTGGAGAATATTCTTCTCGGGCAGGTATTTATGAAAAAGTTTGATAAGGAAGCAATGAATCTTCTTATGAAGTATGACTGGCCCGGTAATGTCCGCGAACTGAAAAATGTGATTGAACGAAGTTGTATTCTCTGTAACGGGAATATTGTTACTGCTGATGATTTGTCTTTTTTAAGTATTCCAAAAAAAATTGAAGAGGAAATTAAAGAAACGTTTGAAGTGCCCCAATTTAATGAAATGGAAATAATGTCTCTCAAAGAGATGGAGCGGCGACATATAATAAATGTTTTAAAGCATGTGGGCGGCCATAAAGGAAAAGGGGCGAGGATACTGCAAATCAACCCAAAGACGTTGTATTACAAGATGAAACAATACAATATTATCACTGATTATAAATAGATTTAGTCCAATCGCCAAACTCTTCGTAGAATCCATTCAAGACAAAAAAGACCAAAGATAGTAGCGAGGATAAGCCAGGTACGACGCAAATGAATGATACGGGTGGTAATTTCATTCCGCTGCCCTTTGTTTGGGCTTTCGGTAAAGAAAGTGATTAGTTGACCTGCTTGTAATGAGGGGAGCGGATAAGCAAGCTCTTCAAGTAACACGGTATTTTGACCGGAAACCTGAAATTCGGAATTGTCGGCAATAACGGTCAGGGTGTCACTGTAGGCAGTAATCCCTTTTTGTGAAGAGATAGTACAGGTGAATACATAGCTTCCTTTACTGCACGGTGGTATTTTAAGAGGATGCGTCTGCAGATGAAAAGGCGTACTTGTTATTGTATGACTGAGTACCGTATCTTTATGCAGGTTGGAAACAGTTGTCCTGACTGCAACGGAGGAGAAATTAAAGAGATATGACGGCAGGGCGAGTTTCAATGAAATCGAATCTGAATCATACAGTGGTGATACACTCGGGTACACATAAAAATTTTTATTAGTATTGTATTCCACAAGTTCCTTAATACGTCCAATCAGGAAATCCGAAAAGAAAGGGGCGTTCCTGTTTTTTGCGACTGATTGTGGCCAGAAATCCCATCGCCATATTCCCCGGGCGGCGAATACCAGTATAAGATTTCCTTTGTAAAGAGCTTCAAACATAAGCGGTGTGTTTTTCTTCTCCGAAACCGAATCAATTGACAGAAGCGACCGTTGAATAGTAAAAGGTGCTTTCCGGCATGAGAGAACTGATTGGAGTGGTGGGAAATGAGAACGTGTTTGCATGTTAAAAAGGTGTCTGAAGTCGTAATGAACAGTCGGTATGGTCTGCGGCGGACTGGTTGTAACTGTATCGTTACATGGAAGACACCCGATAAATACAAGTGATTTTTTCGGATACTTTCTGATGAGCTTTTGCGCCTGAGGATTCCAGTCAAAAATGAGAATTGCATCGGGGCTTCGGCTTGTTATTGCATTTTTCCGGAGAACTGTCCAGCCGGTTTGCCGTTCCAGAGCAAGGACAAGAAATCTTTTATCGAGTGATGGAGATGTGGCATATAGAAAGGCACTGAGAGCTTTCGGTGTTGTTTTTTGCAGGAGATACCGTGTGCAGATGAGTGAATCACCACGGTGGGCGGATAATTCCAGCAATCGGGTGCCGGATTGCTTCGACGGTAGCTGTAGCGCCGCCGTTTCTGTAAAAAAACCTGAATCAACACTAATATTTTTTTCCGCAAGCGTTTGGTATTTGGATCTGCACCTGAGATTTATAGTTCCGGCATGTGTTGTGAATCCACTCAGTTGTACGGGAACGGTCCAGCTGGTGTCACTGACTATCGTATTAAGAATTTCAGGAGCATCGAGATGCAGATATGCGATCCGGGTGCGTTGTCTTAAAGGAAGATAATAGCACTCTTTGTCACGAATGCCGGAGTGTGATGGTACAGGATTTGTCCAGTTGCCATCTGAAATAATAAGTACTTTCTGGTATTTTTTCAATTGGTTGTCCGTAAAAAACTGCGGAAAGAGGCTGTTATTGTCGTGATAGTTTAGCTTAGCGGGAGCAGAGAGTTGACGAAGCGAATCACCGAAACAAAAAAAGGTGAACTGTGGCCGTAAAATGGCATCATTTTCAGGTGAAACCTTTGAAAGAGTTGAAAGCAGTATCGGTATGGAGTCGGTGGCAAATAACTGCATGCTTGACGAGCAGTCAAGGAGTACCAGAATGTTATTCTCCGGGGAAGCAAGACGGTTGATTTTAAATGAGGGTTGAAAGAAAATTCCGAGGATAAGAGCCAAGAGGGCGATGCGAATGATAATTAATGCCAGTTTCTGCCGGGGAGGTAACGAGGTCTTCCATAATTTATAGAACGAGAGGATTCCTGCTGCAATGATAATACTGATAAACAATAGCGTCATAGATTTTTATATGATAATGGATTTTACTATTTTAGTGTTTCGTTTCCAGAAGCGATCATTCTGCTTCGGGTAGTCGGTATTATAATGGAGCCCGCGGCTCTCTTTCCTCTTTAATGCCGAAATGACAATAAGCCGTGCAACGGTTATAATATTCCGTAGTTCAAGTAGTTTCGGGGTTATCTTTGTCCTTCGGTAGAAGCTTTCCGTTTCCTTCTCAAGAAGCTTTATTCGCCGCATCGCCCGCTGGAGCCGCAGATTTGAACGGACGATACCCACATAGTTCCACATTATTTTTTTTATCTCCTCACGATTATGTTCGATAAGGACCCATTCTTCATTATCGATAGTACCGCTGTCATCCCAGGGGAGAATCAGTGATGCTGCAATACGGGAAAGGGAGTGGAGTGAACGAGCCGCGTGATCCGCAGACCGTTTTGAGAATACGAGTGCCTCAAGTAGTGAATTTGATGCCAGTCTGTTGGCACCATGTACATCAAAGCAGGCAACTTCACCACCGGCATACAGATTGTTAATAGAACTTCTGCCGAACGTATCGACATGAATACCGCCGCATATATAGTGACATGCGGGAACAACGGGAATCAGATCCGCGGCAATATCGATACCTTTTTGTTTACAATAGTTATATATCGTGGGAAATCGCTTTTTAGTTTTCGCTCTCGATGCATGTCGTATGTCCAGATATACACAGGGCTCTCCTGAGATTTTCATTTCATGGTCAATCGCTCTGGCAACAACATCCCGAGGCGCAAGAGATTTCAACGGGTGGTAATTATCCATGAATTCAATGCCGCTGCTGTTTTTTAACACAGCTCCATACCCTCGTAATGCTTCCGAAATAAGAAAGGCTTTTGAATCCGGGTGATAATCCGGATCGTAAAAGGTCGTCGGATGAAACTGGATAAACTCCATATTGTGTATTTCAGCGCCGGCACGATACGCACATGCCAGTCCGTCGCCCGTTGCGATATCCGGATTCGTCGTATGAAGATATACCTGTCCCGCACCGCCCGTTGCGAGGAATGTTATCTTTGCCCGGATTGTTTTGATTTTCCTTTTCACCGTGTCAAGTACATAGGCGCCGTAGCAGGTATTCCGCCTTATTTTCTTTTTAATGTGGTGATTGGTTATCAACTCCACCAGGCAATGATTTTCATAGAAGGCAATATTGGGGTGTTGCTTTACAGTATTGATCAAGGTGTGCTCAACCTCATTGCCGGTAAGATCCATTGCATGAACAATACGGTTTACTGAATGTCCTCCCTCTCTGCCTAAATCAAGATGTTTGTAGGCTCTGGATGAAGGTGAACGTGAAAAGTTAGTGCCCCATGAGAGCAGTTCCTTTATCCTGTTCGGTCCCTCTTCCACAAGAATTCTCACCGCTTCCCTGTTTGAAAGATCGTTTCCCGTGATAAGGGTGTCGTTAATGTGAGAAGCGAAGCTGTCTGCAGGATCGAGCACGCAGGCTATACCACCCTGGGCATAGTTGGTATTTGATTCACTATCCTTTTTCTTGGTAATCAGAATGACTTTGCCGTATTCTGCCGCGTGTATTGCATAGCACAATCCGGCAATGCCGCTTCCGATAACAAGGAAATCTGTGGCTGTTTTCATAACCTGAGCGCTCCATTTTATCAGATATCCGGCGGAGCTGCCTAGAGTGATTCCTTTTTCGCTTTCTGTCCCAAATAACCGCCATGGTGCCGGAGACCGAACTGGTCACGGCTGAATCCTTTTTTTTCCATAAGAACCAGTGCGAGTGCGTCACTGATAGCAAGCATAACCGTTGTACTGGCTGTGGGGGTTAATCCCAGTTTACAGGGTTCTTGTATTATTCCCATATCGATAACGATTGTGCTCTGGGTACGGATGATCGAGTCAGGATGCGAGGTGATTCCTATTATTGTTTCAATACCAAAGTGATGGGCCAGTTTGAGCATTTCAATAACTTCCCTTGTTTTACCGCTGGTGGAGTAAGCGATAATGACGTCTCCCTGATGTAGGAGGCCGAGATCGCCGTGTGCTGCTTCTCCGGGATGAAGAAAAAAAGCCGGAGTGCCGGTGGAGCAGAGTGTTCCCGCCATTTTTTTCGCAATGGTACCTGCCTTCCCCATACCGGTTGTAATAACCCGTTCTTTACAATAGGAGAGGGTATCTACCGCCTTTTCAAAATGTCCATCCAGAGGAATATTGAGAAGCGCCTGTGCTTCAGCAGTAATTATCTCTTTTGCGCGCGTAATACAATCAGCCATATAATTTATCCATCGTTGTTGTTTTTAATATTATTTCTCTAACAAATATCATTTACTATATTATCTATATAACGGTATACTATAAAATTAGATAGATATCGTTTATAAATATATATAAAGCTCTCCTGCACTGAAATGGAGCGCACGTTTTTCAATATTTAACGGAGATGCATAAAAAGCATGTGGATGAAAAAATGTCTTTTGATTAGTGTATTTTTTATAAATAATTTTTTTACCATGCATCTCCATGCGGATGATGATAAAAAGGTACAGCGGATAGTGTTCGAGGAGTTTCAAATTAAAGGTAAAATTCGGCGGCCGCAACTTGTCTTGATTAAAGCGGAACAGCGACCGAAATTTACTCCTATGGTTATGAAAAGTATGGATAGTGAAGTAAATGTTTCCGAATTTGCCAGAGATCCTGCCATTGAAAAATCTCCTTATAGTGGGGCGTTTATGTTTGATGGCTCAAAGATTACTAATTATGAACCATGATTGTATATTACAGTAATTATTCAATACAACAACAGTTATTGTTGTCATTGTTATACAGGTGAGGGAATATCAGTTATTTAACCGTATACATTCGGAGGAAAGCATGAATTTTTTTGCAAAATTTTTCCACTCCTTCAATACTTCAGAGCCTGGATTCGTGTTTATGTGGGTTCTTC
The DNA here is from genome assembly GCA_964543525.1 of uncultured Fibrobacterota bacterium. Taxonomy (GTDB): domain Bacteria; phylum Fibrobacterota; class Chitinivibrionia; order Chitinivibrionales; family JANQEN01; genus CBDVBE01. The sequence goes on from CAZIYW010000002.1 coordinate 90,247, forward strand.
TGGTCGTTGGTGTATTCTGCATTGCGATCACCATCGAGCGATTTATCTATCTGATGATGAAATCCGGATTTAAAACAGAATTATTTATTAAAGATATTCTTAAATATATCCAGAAAGATGATCTTGAATCCGCGACAAAGATGTGTTCGAAAGCCGGAAAAATGGCGCTTGCTGAAGTAATAAAAGCGGGATTGAATAATGCAAAATTCGGCGCCGAGCAGATTAGAAATGCCATTGATGAAGCTACCCTGAAAGTTATTCCCAAACTGGAAAAACGAACCAATTATCTTGCCACTATCGGAAACGTTGCGACATTAATAGGGTTGATGGGAACAATCTATGGTTTAATCATTTCTTTTGCTGCGGTTGGCAGGCCGGGAATTGACGCGGCGGAAAAGTCCACACTCCTTGCCGGCGGTATCGCTGCGGCGATGAATACGACACTTACCGGCTTGATGATCGCTATTCCGTCGATTGTTATTTTTTCTCTTTTTAAGTCAAAAACACAGAGAATTATTGATGAGATTGATGAGTATTCATTACGACTGGTTAATGCACTGGTTGAAAAATCCTATAAAGTGCAGAAGTTCCATATCAGTGCAGGTCAGTTAAAGGAGGGGATAGGGCTTCATGTTACCCACAATAACATTAAAATTTTTACGGATAATAAGCTGGTAAAGGAAATAAACATTTAGCTGCATACATAATACGTCTATGAATTTATTTGTCGAGATACTTAAAGCTTTTTTACCAGACCAGGACGGTTTTGTATTCATGTGGATACTCGCTTTCCTGGCTGTGGCTGCGTTAGTATTGATAATAGAACGGTGGATCGATATCGGGCGCAGAACGAATGTCGATGCAGAGTCGTTTATTGATCATTTGAAAAATCTTATTAAGGATGATAAATCCGACGAGGCATACCGGCTTTGCTGTGCCGGTGGAAGGCGCGCACTGCCGAGGATTGTCGGCGCCGGCATTAAGCGTATCGGTGAGCCGACTGAGGTTATTCTCAGTGCAATGGAGGAAGAGTCGCTCCATCTTATCCCGATACTCGAAAAACGGGTGAATTATATCCTCATGTTTGGTAACATATCAACGTTGCTTGGGTTGATGGGGACTATTTTCGGTTTAATTTTATCTTTTGCGGCGGTAGCACAGCCGCATGTTGATCCGGTAGAAAAATCCTCAATGCTTGCTTCCGGTATTTCAACGGCAATGAATACAACATTACTGGGACTGATGATAAGTGTACCGTGCGTGCTGATTTTTTCAATTTTTCGTTCGAAAATAGATAATGCAGTACATGAGATAGACCGGTATGCTGCAGCTTTGTTAAAGGTATTGTTGCCGCGGGAGACTGTTCGGAAAGAGTACCGGGTGACCGGCCGGCGGATAAAGGAAGATGTTGATACCGAGCCGAATATTGCCCCGATGATGAACCTGATGGTTATCTTGATTCCGCTTCTTTTAAGTTCTGCGGAATTTGTAAAGATTGGGGCCATTGAATTAAAATTACCCGAATCTTCACAAGGCGGCGGTGGCGGCGGCGCCGATGTAAAGAAGGATGCTCGCCTTAATCTTGGCATTGTAATTACCAGGAAAGGTTTTAATTTGTTTCATTATTATAAGGAATCTGAGAAGCAGAAGGAGCCTTCGCAGGAAGAGAAACCACCGACTGAAAAACCGGTTGAGATTCCCAAGAAAAACGGTGCATTTGATTTTGAAGCCCTGAATGCAGCACTTGCTAAAGTAAAGAAGCAGGTACTCTTCGATATTATCCGCCTGGCTAATCCGAATGTCCCGCAGGGGAGCGCTCTGCAGCAACTTTATAACCACTACTCAAAAAATGATTACAGCAGTATCGAGGCGTTTAAAGATCATGAAGATGTAAAAATTGTTGCCGAAGAGCAGATTCGATATGAAACGGTCGTGGCTGTTATGGACGCCGCGCGGGGGACTAAAACGCCGCATGGTAAAGTAACGATGTTTCCCAACGTATCTCTGGCAGGAGGAATTGTACAGTAATGGCATATAATCCACGACTTGCCCGCCAGGCGCGGAAAGCCCGCGGAAGTGGTGAGGTAAAGCTCAATATTACTTCCATGATGGATATGTTTACCATTATTCTGGTTTTTTTATTAAAAAGCTTCTCCACTGAGGGACAGCTTGTCACGCCGGCAACAGGATTGTTATTACCGACTTCCTCTGTCGAACGCACGGCAAAGGAAGCGCTCTGTGTTAAAATCTCAAATGATAATGTGGTTGTAGAAAATACGGTCGTATTGAATAAAAAAGATTTTCAAACAGTCATGGAGCAGAAGGATTTTATGATCCCGCAACTCTATGATGTCCTGTCCCAATATGCTGAAGAAGCAAAGAAAGCGTCGGAAATGTTTGGCAAGGAGTTTTCCGGGGAGATAACTATCCAGGGTGATGTGGGTATCCCCTATAAGTTGCTCACCCGGATTATGTATACCTGCGGCCAGTCAGGGTATCCGGTTATGAATTTAATTGTATACAGGAAAGAGTAATGGCAACAGCCCAGCAAACAGGTCTCTTTTTCATGGGGGCGACGCCTCAGGCTGCATTAAAGGATTTTCCGGTAAAATTTAACGGTAGTCTTTTTAAGCAGCTTGATACACCGTTCCTGATTATTCTCGCCGTTTGCAGTATCATAGCGGTGAGTACCTTTGTGGTACTTGCGTTCCGTCCGCTGCCGGAAACTATGAGCGAAAAAGAAATATTGAAAATACAGGAACGTTATGCGCAGCTTATTCTTAATCAACCAAAAAAGCAGGTAAAGGAGGCGGTTGAAAAGGTTAAAACTCCTGCGGAATCTGCAAAAGAAGAGACGGAGGGAGAGGAAGAAGAGGAAAAAGTAAAGATTGACAGAAAAAAGGAGTCGGTGGTCGAGAAACAGCAGCGGAAGAGAGCAACGAGTGAAGACCGCAGAAGAAAACGCGATGAGATAAAGCGGCAGCTTCAGTCGGAGGGCATATTCGCGGCAATAACAGCAACAGGCGGCGGTGTAAGTACAGGTTCGTCCCCGGTAACTGATCTGCTGGGCTCGGCGGAAGGTATCGGTGGTATCGGTGATGTTGACCTTTCTGCCGGTTCTTTTGCAACCAGGGATGTTGATCCTGAGATGCTTAGTAAACGGCGGGGAGAGCGGACGAGTGGGGTCAGTATTGAAAAGGAGACTGTCGGCAAGGCGTCAGGTGGACAAATTGCCTCAACCGGTAAAGTCAATATTACCTCAGCGCCACCGCAGCTGAAAGGAGAATCTGCCGGGAAAGGAACCCGGAGTCAGGCTGCAATAAACCGTATTGTCAGCCGGCAGCAAAGCAAATTGAAAAAAGTGTATGAATCCATGTTGAAACGGGATCCCAACCTGAGCGGTAAACTGGTGGTAAAGTTTACTATCATGCCCGACGGTTCGGTGACCAATGTTATGATAGTTCAGTCAACAACTAAAAATGTAACTTTCGATAAGAGAATAGTCAGTTATATTAAACGGTGGCGGTTTCCTGCGATTTCCGGAGGCGGGCCGGTTGAAGTTATTTTCCCTTTTGTATTTACCGGGTCTACCTAAGAACATGATGTGACTGATGACACGTACGGTACCAGTAACATGGCTTTACCGGGATGGAATAATACGCTGCCCTTATTTTTTTTTCTGTAATTGCACTTACAGAAAGGAGCATACATGCTTGAGAGGAAGAGTGAACGAATTGAATTTATTGCACCCGGTGGCTCTGAGCAGACAGCGGTATACGATTTGAGTAAAACCGGCGTCAGCTTCTTTCATGCAAAGCCAAAGGAAAAAAACAGTTTCGTAATAGTAAAAATTAACGAACTGCTTCTCCGGGCAAAAGTAATTTATTGCCAGCAGCGGGAAAATGATTATCGTTTGGGACTTCAGTTCTGGAACATTCTACCCGAACGGCAGTTGAAATTAAATGAGATTGTTGACCGGTATTCAAAGGGTGTACCGATAAAATGTGCTCTCGTGGAGGAAAAGGAGATAAAAAAAACTGAAGAAACACCTCAGGATACGAAAAGAATTATCACAAAGGATATGAAAAAGGAAGTTAAGAAAGACCCTAAAAAAGGAACTGGGAAAGCTAAAAAAAGGGGTTAGACAAAGAGGAATAAGATGGCAAATTCCTGGGAAGACAGTAAGAAAAAGAATAATCCGGTCGGTCTTATTGTACTGCTCGTTATTGTGTCGGTACTGGCAGGTTTTCTTATCTGTAATAATTGTGATATCTTTTCAACCGGGGTACAAAATCAGGAAACCGTCACGAAAGCGGAAACGGTTAAAGTTCCAAGCGATGAAGTAGGTGAAGATACTGCAGAAACAACGGATGCGAAACGTGACACGGAGAGTGATACCGGCAAACAAAAAGAAACTTCGTCCGATAGCTCTGATAAAGAGGTTGCCGTATCGAATGATGCTGTTCCGGATATTTTTTCAATTGAGTTACCCTCAGTAGTCTGTTCGCTTGCCGATAAAAAGAGCCTTTCAATACGTGTCTCACTGAAATTGTATTTCAGGGAGAAGGAACTTGAGCGGGAGATCCTTTTTAAGCGGGACAATATCAAACTGATAGTAAGGAAAGTGTTTGTGACCAAACAGTTGTCGGATATTGTTGTTGACGCTTTGCGTACTGAGCTGCAAAGGGAGATCAATGCACTTCTTGAGCAGGGAACGATTATTGATATAGAATTTCTCGATTTCAAGCCCAGCGAGGAGTGATTATTAATACAGCAGCGGTTATAGTTTAATAAAGATAGTATTCCATAATGCCTCCTTCTTTCTTTCCTATTCTGTTTAAAAAAGGTTATTTTTGTTTAGAATGATGAATAGGGGTAAATTTGTATGATTATTTCCACCCGAGTGAGAAGTGAAGAAACCAGCAGTCCTTTAACAACTAATAGCTGAGAAATGTAACCATGAATATTACAGATGTACTGGGTAAGATATTTGGCTCGAAACAGGAGAAAGATGTCCGTAAGCTGAAGCCGATACTTGAAAAGGTTAACACCCTTGCGCCGGAAATGCGGCAATTAAGCGATGAACAGCTACAGGCAAAGACAGATGAATTCCGGAATCGGATTCAGAAGGGAGAAACGCTTGATGACCTTCTGCCGGAAGCATTTGCCGTAGTACGTGAGGCGACACACCGGGTACTCGGTGAAAGACGGATGGTAACGGATCCATTTACCAAAGAAGAAATACCTTTCATGGCGCATTTTGATGTACAGGTTATTGCCGCCATTGTTCTCCATCAGGGAAAAATTGCGGAAATGAAGACCGGCGAGGGTAAAACACAGGTGGCGGTTATGCCGGCCTATCTGAATGCCCTGTCAGGGAAAGGGGTGCATGTTATTACGGTCAATGATTATCTCGCCCGAAGAGATAGTGAATGGATGGGTAAAATATTTAAGTTTCTCGGGCTGACTGTCGGGTGCCTGGATATTACCGAGCCGGGATCCGAGGAACGACGGGATGCCTATAACTGCGATATAACGTACGGCACCAACAATGAATTCGGTTTTGACTATCTGCGTGATAATATGGCCAGTTCGCTGGAGAGTTGTGTACAGCGTGAATTGAATTATGCGATAATAGACGAGGTGGATAATATCCTCATTGATGAAGCACGAACGCCGCTCATTATTTCCGGACCGGTGACAAAAACAAATGAAGAGTATGATGAGCTCAAACCCAGAGTGGTAAAACTGGTTAATACTCAGAATAAGCTGATAGGCAAGGTCGTTTCAGAGATAGAGTCCATGCTGGAGGATGAAGAGAAACATTATGAGGCGGGGAAGAAACTTCTCATGGTTAAGCATGGCGCGCCAAAGAATAAACGATTACTCAAACTGCTTAAAGAACAGGGCGTCAATAAAATAATGAAAGTCGTTGAAACCGAATATCTCCGGGAAAAGAAGCTCCATGAACTTGATGAGGATTTGTACTATACTATTGACGAGTCCGGTCACAGTGCTGAAATGACGGAGAAGGGGCGTGAGCTGGTAAGCGGGAGTAATCCTGATTTCTTTGTCGTTCCCGATCTGGCTGAAGCAATAGGGAAAATTGATAGAGACGAATCGTTAAGCCCTACCGAGAAGTCTGCGATGCGTGAAGAGGCGCATCGTGAATATGCCGCGCGTTCCGAGCGGATCCATTCCGTAAGTCAGCTTCTGCGGGCCTATTCACTTTTTGAGCGGGATGTTGACTATGTGGTACAGGATGGACAGATACTTATTGTTGATGAGTTTACCGGTCGTATTCTTCACGGTCGGCGGTATTCCGAAGGATTGCACCAGGCACTTGAGGCCAAGGAAGGGGTGAAAGTTGCGGGAGAGAATCAGACGCTGGCAACCATTACTTTCCAGAATTTCTTTAAAATGTATAATAAGCTTGCCGGTATGACGGGCACCGCAGCGACAGAGGCAAATGAGTTTCTGGATATTTACAAACTGGATGTTGTACAGGTTCCCACGAATCGTCCCATGGTTCGTCAAGATTTTGATGATGAGATTTATAAAACGCATAGGGAAAAATACAATGCGGTGGTAAAAGAGATTGAGCATATGGTTGAAATCGGTCGCCCCTGTCTGGTAGGGACGACTTCGATTGAAAAATCGGAATTGCTCAGCAAGCTGTTGACTCGTGCCGGAATTAAACATGAGGTACTTAATGCCAAGCAGCATGAAAAGGAAGCGATGATAGTTGCTCAGGCGGGACGCTCCGGTTCCGTGACGATAGCCACTAATATGGCGGGCCGTGGTACGGATATAGTTCTCGGCGGTAATTTTGAAGTGATGGCCCGGAATGAGTTAAAAATGCACGGTGAAGATCCGGATGACTATTCCAAAGAGGAACTTCGGGAGCGTTATGCCGACCTGTATAAAAAGCTTTCAGAGGATCACACGAGGGTTGTAGAAGCCGGCGGGCTGCACATAATAGGTACCGAACGTCATGAAAGCCGCCGGATCGATAATCAGCTCCGGGGACGTGCCGGTCGGCAGGGAGACAAGGGTTCGTCGAAATTTTTCCTCAGTCTTGATGATGATCTCATGCGGATTTTCGGCTCGGAGCGTATAGCCTCGGTAATGGACAGACTCGGCGCCGAGGAGGGAGAGGTCTTAACCCATCCGTTAATCAGCCGATCTATCGCCGGCGCACAGAAACGGGTTGAAGGGCGTAACTTCGAAATAAGAAAACATCTGAAAGAGTATGACGATGTCATGAATCTGCAGCGATTGGAAATTTACGGGCTGCGACAGAGAATGCTGAAAGAAGAGAATGTACGCAATGAGATAGAAGATCAGATTGCCCGGTTTATTGAAGACGTTGTTCTCAGGAATATAGTGGACGAAAAATATCCGGATACCTGGAATTTAAACGGGTTGTATGACGAACTTCAGACGTCATGCGGCGTCACTTATCGTATTCCCGCTGACCAGCTTGATAAAAAAACGCATAATATCATCTTTGATGAAATCTGGAAGGAGGTAAAAGCACGCTACGATGAGAAGGAAGCGCGGTTTGGTTCTGTGGCAATGCGCCAGTTTGAAAGAGGTGTGTTTCTTATGGTCGTTGATAATCTCTGGAAGGATCACCTCTATGAGATGGATCATCTCAAGAGCGGCGTACAGTATCGGGCGTTTGGACAGAAGAATCCTCTGTATGAGTACCAGAAAGAGGGATTAAAACTTTTTGAGGAATTACGCAGTAATATTGCGCGTGAGGTAACAGGGTATATATTCAGGCTTGAAGCGGTTGAGCGCAAGGATCGCATGGGTGTTGATCATTCCAAGACGATTCACAGTGAGTTTGATGTGTTTTCGTCTTCGGGTGCGGCGCAGGCCCAGCCGCAAGCGCAGCAGCAGCCGCAGCAGCAGCGACAACTGGTGACGAACAGAGCCCGATCGGGAGGCGGGAAGATACAGCCCGTGCGAGTGGCGCAAAAGGTCGGGAGAAATGATCCCTGCCCGTGCGGGAGTGGAAAAAAGTACAAAAAGTGCTGTGGTGCCCAATGAAACACGGTCTGTTTATAACCTTTGAAGGAATTGACGGATGCGGGAAGAGCACCCAGATTAAAAAAGCTGCACAGTATCTAACCAAAAAAGGAATTCAGTATATCCTTACCCGGGAGCCGGGAGGTACACCGGTGGCGGAAATTATCCGGGATGTTATTCTTTCGCCTGAAAACAGTGCAATGACCAATTCCTGCGAACTTCTGCTCTATCTGGCCGCACGTGCGCAGCATGTTACGGAGAAAATCGTTCCCGCTCTGGAGAACGGCACAGTAGTTCTCTGCGATCGATTTCAGGAGGCTACTTTTGCCTACCAGGGATTTGGAAGGGGAATCCCATTACACAAATTACAGTTGTTAAACGAGTTCGCCACGGGGGGATTAGTCCCGTCCAGGACTTTTATTTTCGATATCAGTGTTGAGTGTGCTTTTGAGCGTATGCGTAAAATGAATAAAGCGCCCGACCGGCTTGAAAACAACTCTAAAGAGTTCTATCAGAACATCCGTGAAGGATATCTCTCCCTTGCATCGGCGCATCCGAATCGTATTACACTGCTTCGGGGGGATAATGCGATTGATGAGATTTTTGATGATGTTAAAAAAGAAATTGAGTTACTGTTAAATCAGGAATAATCTGCAACAGATTGCTGTATGCATTAACAAAGGGGATACCAATGAGATGTGTAATTCTTATATTGCTAATGTGTGCTCTTTTTTGCTTTTGCTCCTCATCGAAAAAGGTAACTACCATCAGTTATCCCGAGAAGTTCGAGGGATTAACCCAGATGGTTCTTGCCTCCGAGACAAAGATGCTCACCTTTACCGATACAACCGTACAGAAGATACTCATGTTTAAAGTCGGCAGCGCCCAGGTGAAAGTAACGGCAAGCGTGACCTTTGATTTTTATCTCGATTTTGATAAGGACGGCTATTCTATGCGTTTCAGCGAATCCGGCGACACCCTGTTCTTCAACGCACCGCTTCTTAAGGTGAAGAAACCGGTGATAAACAATTCCCAGGTAACCTTTCCGGAAAAACATATCCTGATTAACGAACAGGACAAAGCGATTCAGAAGCTTGAGACACTCACCGATGAATTTGTTGACGACGGTGAAGAACTGCTCAGGGAGGAGTATGTTGTTGAGAAATGCCGGGAGATGCTGCATAAATACTTAATGGGATTATGTAAAGAGATGGGGTATCCGGTAAAAGTGATTAAAATAAAGTTTCCTGAAATTGTTTCATAATGAAAGGAGGTTCTGATGAAGGCAACAAAAGACTGGGGCCTCTGTAATTGTGATTGCGGCGAACATATCAAACCCGGCGATGAAATGGTTGTGCTGGACGGTAGTCTCTACCTGGCCGGTCATGAGAATAACCGCCGCACGCGTTTTATGGAGGCTATAAAAAAGGATACAATACTACCTGAAGATACGCTAAAAAAAGTCGGAAATAAATAGTAAACGCTAACGTTGCAGCCTTCCTATGAAAATCCGTTCTTTCAGACCTGAAGATACCGACGCAGTCGTTGCACTCTGGAAAACCTGCAATCTTCTTGTGCACTGGAATAATCCCTGGCAGGATATTGAACGAAAACGTTCGGTACATCCTGAACTGTTTGTTGTCGGTGAATTAGAGGGAACAATTATTGCCTCTGCCATGGGTGGGTATGAGGGACACCGCGGATGGATCAACTATCTTGGGGTTCATCCGGCGTATCGACGTCGGGGATATGCACGGAACCTGGTTGAGTTCCTCGAGAAAAAACTCAAAGTCATGGGGTGCCCTAAAATAAATATTCAGGTCCGTGCACACAATGAAGAGGCGGTGGAGTTCTATAAAGGTATCGGATACGCAATCGAAGATTTAATGAATTTCGGGAAACGGCTGATTAAGGATGATGAGTATACGGTGTAATTTCTGTACCGTGAAGAGTTAATGCAAGAGCACGTTTCTTTTACCGTATATGCGGAGTTCCGACGACACCAATGCGCATACCGAATTCCTGCGTTTTTCTACATGGCGTCAAGAACAAACCACACCAGTGCATCGTAAGGTACTTTTCCCCTTTTACCTTTTGGGACAGCTGTCTCAGTAACGAGAACTTTCTCGGTGGAAACCCCTTTAATCTTTAACCGGTATGGAGCAAGGACGGTATTTATCTCTGTAATAACCCCCGCTTTTAATAAGAGAGTACCAACGTAGGTATTGATACTGCCGGCCCGCGGTTTGCCTCCGGCTATGTCCCAATTATCGTTATTTACAGACTGCTTCTGCAGATATTCGGACAACCGGGGATAATCAACCAGCCGTCCAATGAAAATTGATCGTATCGTATCCAGATTGTTATTCTTTTTCAGAGTGTCAAGAGTCTGGCTGATTATTTCTACGAGATCGTTCTTATCGATGTTGCATCGTTTATGATCCGGATGAAGTGCCCGAACAGTCAGTACCTGCCATGTGTAATCAATTTCTGTTCGCAGTGAACAATCGTTTGCCTGACGGTTAAGAACGATCTGTTCATCGGCAAGACTGTACAGGGAGACAATGAATAACAGTATAGCGATATAAATACGTATCATGTCACTTTTTATGATAATGATGTTGCTTATGCACGCTTTTTAAAGACGGTAAAACTTATAATAAACCAGAAGACAATTGCTCCCACCGTAATAAGAAAAACGGGTACACCGCCGAGCCCGCCCAGTGCGGGGGCCGCAAGAAGCGGTACTGCCGAGCTTGTCCATAACCCGCCCCCCATAACAGGCTCGTGCAGAAGCTGTTTTGAGGCGAATGCATCGGCCGCCGGTGTTTCGTATTCAGGATCGACCACACGCAGAAGCAGCAGGCCTGTTGCGGTAACACCCATGGACTGGCCCATCTCAGCAATGGAACGCTCAAACCAGGCGTCAGGAAGCAAACGCCTTGCCAGAAAAAGTATACAGAAAAGGTTCCATGAAATACCGGCTATCACCAGTATGAAAAACGGCGTGAGAGCCGGAACGATTGTCTTTATATTTATCATGGCTATAGCTGCGACAACCAGGAAATCCAGCGCGGTGTTCTGAATCCTGCGGGTCAGTCCGTGATCTATTAGTTTATGCTTGTCAAATCTATCCTCGCACAGCTGCACTATAAGACCGCCGATCATACAGAGTGGAAAGAGGGGGAAGCTTTTTGCAACGACATGAAATGTTTTATTCCCAATCATGGTGTCCATACCCAGTAATGCCTGTTTTCCCAGCCAGCCCAGAAAAATGGCGATTCCGACAATAACCACGTGCAGGGTGAATGATTCAATGGCATCGGCGGAAATGGTTAATTTACCGGCACTTGGACGCTCCTCAGTGTCAAATACCGAGTTAGAGGTTGCATCGACAACCCTGGGAGTATGCTTGACATACCCTTTTCGTGCCGCCCAGTTGACGAGAATCATACCGATAATAATTGCACTCATAATACCAACGGTTGCACTTGCCAGGGCAAAGTCCTTGCCTTCCGCATACCCCAGACTCTCAAAAACAGGTGCCATCCCGCCTGCGGTTCCGTGACCACCTTCAAAACCTATTTCAACAATGGCGCCAAACATGTGCGGTACGCCAAAGAGAGGTGTTAACAGTATAAGAGTAAGCCCGATACCCACAGTATACTGCCCCCAGGCGACAATCTGTCCATACGCCAACTGGGGCCCGGCCCTGTGCCAGAGCGTGCTTATCTTCGGCAGTGCCACACCAAGGAAGAGGCAGGCAAATACAATATTTATCAGAAAACCCGGAATTTTCCCCCATCCCAGGGTCCAGGTGTTGACCAGTTCTATGATTTGTGGATTACCATATGACAGGAGTAATTGAATAATAATAAGACCAATTAAACCGCCTATCACACATGATGGCAAATACAGCTTCTGAAACAGTTGTAACCGCATACGTAACCAGTGACCAATCCAGAGCAGAATGCAGAGACCGACAAACGGTTGGACCATGGGAAACCTCCTCCGAGTTAATTACTTTCAATAAGGTCTATAGAAATATAAAGCATGTTCAACTTGTATATTAAGCATTATTAGCACGAGGCTATTTTTACCGAGTGAATTAGCGTTTTTTTAAATTGCTTACCAAGTGGCGCAGGGTAGGGGATTAAGCGAAAACCACTCAGGTTTAGTTTTTAACACCTACTAATTCTCAATAAATTAAAAATAAAACAGGGCGCAAACTGGAATTTACGCCCTTTAAAATTCCATTATATAAAATTGAGATTAAAACTATTCCCGCTCTTTTCTACCAAAATACATGCCAACAGTAGCAATTGCAGCGCCAGGTCCTGTAATTCCGGTTGCTTCCCAGTTTAAGAGGTCCAGACTTAAATCAAAATAGCCCCGTTTCCCTTTTAAACCAAATCCTGCAGTTATTTTACCACGCTTGCCGTCATCCTGGAATTCAAATGAGCAGTTTGAGGAATAGGGCCATTTAATAAGTTCCGACGTCGTATCAACTTCACCTTCACTATTTTTATAATCCCATATATCACGGGTGATGTAATATACTGCGCCAAACCGCGGAAGGAATTCTTTAAAAATCCAGAATCCTTTTACCGACATTTCCGCACCCAGTCGAAACTTGTGTGTAATTCGGGTTAATGTTGAGTCCTGACTGGCTCCGGGTGGCGGTAGTATATCAAAAATCATGACTTTTCCACTGTATTCAGGAGTAAAAATTAAATTATCTGAAAAGGACGGCTCGCAGCCAAGCCACCAGCTGAAATGATTTTTGTTATACTGGAATGATGTCTCAGAGGCACTGTAGGATGAGTCGTCGGTTGATGTTGAGGTAAAGAATGCGCTGTCGATTTCCAGCGTTTTTTCAAGCTCAAATTTTTCAGTCTGATACCATAAACCTAAGATCCAGAATGTTTCATTTATAGTAGCTGAAATTTTGGCCCCTGCTCTTAGATACATATTCTTTCCAAGATCTGTGGTATTTGAAGTATATTTCATATCAATGAGAGATGTGTCTTTGGTAAATTTATATCCTGTATCTTTAAATTTATTCAGCGCATTACTTTCCAGACTACCATCCAGGAACGGGAAGAAGATTCTGAATTCAGGGTTGATTTTAACCCCGCTTTCACCGAACCATATTCTTGCATCGAGATTACCGCCGATTCCAAAGTACTTTTTTAAGGTGGTGGAATCATACTGGATTAATTTATCTTCAGTTTGCCCTCCCGTTTCCACGTTAGATACAAAGTAGGGCTTGTGTGTGGCGTCATATTTCGAATGCTCTAAAAAAGCGCCTACACCTATTGAGAGATTATCATTGGGTCTTATACAGAAATTCACTTGCGGAAAATCAGGAAAGTATTGACCCGGTTGGGTTTCATAATCAAAAAGTTCCCCGAAGCCGCCGAATTCACTTGACTTTTTATAAAAGAAGGATGACATGGCTCGACGGTTATTCAGGGTTATACCAAGGAAAAGATTTTCGCCAAGAGATTTAATGGCAATTATTGATCCAAAGGATTGGCCAATTCCTTCAATGGGAATAATAAGAGCTGATAGTTGCACTTGGTCCCCAAAGCCATATAAGGAGCTGGGTTTTCCTATGGTCCATCCGATATCGCTTGTAACACCGGCGCCTCCCATAGCATCAATTCTGGCATTTACACCCTCAATGTTTTGCGCGTAAAGAGAATAAGTAAGAAATAAAATTAGAACAGAAAAAATAATTTTTTTAGGCATTACTGTCCCCCCTTCCCAATTTTGTGATATAAGTGTGATTTATAAATCTATCCGGGTTGAAAATAAGTATGGTATATAAATTAGAAATTGCTGTATGTGGATTGCAAGAAATTTAATAGGAAATAAATATTTAAATAGATTACGCTTTTTTTTCATGTTTTCGGATTATATAGAAAGAGAATTTGCGTTATTCAAATTACTTTTCATTTCCTGTTGGTAAAAATCAGAGGAACTAGAAGGGTTAACCGCAGAAAAACATTTCTGATAATTTGTTGAACTGAAAAAACAGTGCGATGTATATTCTTTGTCACCGCAAGGTAATCCTTTGTCTCCATTTCTACCTGTTACAAAATAGGAGGAGGAAGATAATGAAGCTCTGGCATAAAATTATTATAGGCATGGTACTTGGCGCTGTTGTTGGTTTTATAGCCGGTGATTTCGCTGAGCATATAAAGCCGATAGGCACGCTGTTTATAAATCTGATTAAAATGCTTATAGTCCCGCTTGTTTTCTTCTCCCTATCTGTCGGTGTTATCAGTATGGGTAACGATATAAAGCGAATGGGGATTATTGGTGCGAAAACACTTGGTCTTTATCTTATGACAACGGCTATTGCAGTCAGTATCGGTTTGCTGTTTGGTACACTTATTGCCCCCGGGACAGGTGTGGATATCAGCGGCGCAGGCGCGGTTGAAGCCGCGCCCATGCCCAATTTTATGGATACATTAGTGAATCTTGTAACAAAAAATCCCGTTGCCTCACTTGCAGAAGGTAATGTATTGCAGATTATTGTGTTCGCCATTTTGCTCGGTATTGCAATTTCCTTGACTGGGGACAAAGGCAAACCCGTGGCGGAGTTATTTGAATCCATGTCTGAAGTGGTATATAAACTAACGGCGATGGTCATGCAGGCAGCGCCTATCGGCGTGTTTGCACTCATGGCCTGGGTGGTTGGAAAATACGGTCTGGATTTACTGTTGCCGTTGATTAAGGTTATTGCAGCAGTATATCTCGCCTGTATTGTTCATATTCTTGTAGTGATTTCAGGAATAGTTAAATTAGTTGCCAGACTCAGTCCTCTCAGGTTCTTGAAAGGAATAATTGATCCGTTGGTGTTTGCCTTTGTCAGTACAAGCAGCTCGGGTACCTTGCCTGTTTCAATATCCGCCGCACAAAATAATTTAGGTGTTTCCAGGAAAATATCGAGTTTTGTACTGCCGCTGGGTGCAACGATAAATATGGACGGTACTGCGCTGTATCAGGGAGTTACGGCACTTTTTGTTGCTCAGGCGTTTAATGTTGATTTGAGTTTCCCGCAATACATTACCATCATTCTTACCTCCACACTGGCATCAATCGGCACTGCAGGTGTACCAGGGGCAGGTCTGATTATGCTTTCTCTTGTACTTACTTCGGTAGGATTACCACTTGAAGGAGTGGCTATTATCGCCGGTATAGACAGAATCCTTGATATGGCAAGAACATCAGTTAATGTTATTGGTGATTGTATGGTCTCTCTGGTTGTAGCTAAGAGTGAGAATGAATTTGATGAAACAATTTTTAACCGGGAATCTGCATTAAAGTAGAAAATGTGTAGAATTTAGCAGAAATTTTGAAAATAATGAAAAAATTATACAGTATTATTGCATATGGTACAAAAAAGTACCATAATTGTTACAAAAAAATTATTATGCATATCTATAGAATTCTTTATATATTTAGTTTAAGGGAGGGCGGGGCAATTTCGCTTTCCTTTTTTTGTAACAATTCCTGATTTTGAAAAAGACTATTGGCGATTAAAACGGCTCTGAGGTTGTTTTAATAACTTTTTAATCTATAAACCTTGGGAGGGGGAACTAGTATGATGAATAAGTTTTCAATAAGTGTATTGGCCCTGGTGACAGGCTGTCTATTTCTTTTTGCTGAAAGTAATTCAGTTGAATACCGCAAAGCTTCTCAGTACATTGACCAGATGGGAGAAGCATTCCTGAAAGTGTATGTCGATTCCAAATTTGATATTGAGAAATTAAATTCAATTGTTTCCATTGATGAGATTAAGGGATATGAAATTTATGTCTTTGCTAACAGGGTGGAATTTGAGGATTTTCTGACGCTTAATCTTGATTATGAAACCCTGATACCGCCAAGTCTGCTTGGCCCCGCGCCTGAAATGTCGGATTACTCCAATCCAAATGACAGGCAGTATGATAAATACCCGACGTATGATGGGTATGTTAATTTAATGAATGATTTTCAGAAAGATTATCCCGATAAAGTAATGCTTGACACGATTGGTAAAAGTGTCCAGGGTCGTCTGCTACTGGTGGCAAAAGTATCTGATAATGTTCGGGAAGAGGAGTGTGAACCTGAATGGTTCATGGTAGGTGCACCGCATGGAAATGAAACAATGGGAATTATGTTGTCGATTCGAATGATAGATTATCTTTGTACCAATTATAAGAGGGATCCGAGAGCTACCAGGATCCTGGATAGTATCGAAATGTATTTCTGCCCTATCTCAAATCCTGACGGCACTTATAAAGGAGGGAACCATACAGTACAGGGTGCAACAAGATATAACGCAAATGGAAAAGACATGAACCGTAATTACCCAAAGGTACCTGGCGCCGGCACCTCTGAATACCCCGAACCTGAAACAAAGGCTTTTTTAACGTGGATTGAATCACACAATATTATGATGAACATCGACTGGCACGCCGGTGTTGAAACCGCTATATATCCATATTCGGGCATTTCCCGCCGGACACCGGATGATAAATGGTGGAAATATGTCTGCAGGATTTATGCTGATCTTACTCAGTCTAACGGACCGTCCGGTTATTATAACGACTGTGATAACGGAATATGTAATGGCTATGCTGACCTGGGATATGTTGCCCGCGGAACAACGAAAGATTACTATTATTTTTACGCGCATGGCAGAGGTATCAGTAATGAAGTAACATCAACCAAGCTTTTACCGGAGTCAGATATAAACGATTACTGGGAATACAATATTGATGCATTGCTGGCCTATATACCGGAAGCGCTCAATGGTATACGTGGTACTGTTGTTGATGAGGTCACTAAAGTTGGTTTGCCTGCAAAGGTTTTTGTTGAAAATCATGATAAGGTCGGCGACAGTTCGTGGGTATATGCCGATTCATCCGGTGGTCATGGAAATTATTACCGTCCGATATATGAAGGAACATACACAGTCACGTATTCCTGTCCGGGATGCGAGTCGAAAACCTTAGATGGTATAAAAGTTACCAATGGAAAAGCCACTATTGTCGATGTAGAGCTTGATTGTGGCTCTACATTTTTAAGCGATAATTATGAGAAGGAAACAACACCTTTTACGGTTAGTTTCGGCAGGAAAGGAATAACGATCAATTATGAAAATTTACATGAAATAAAAGGAGTCGGTCTGTATAATGTAAATGGAAAGTTGTTGAATGTGTTACCTGTGCAAAAGAGTATTCACTGGAAGCATTTGGGAAATGGTACGAAGGTGAATTCCGGATGTTACATAATTCGGATTGAAACCGGGAAAGACATCTTTACACAATCCTTCATTGTATCTCATTGAAAAGTTTGCTGTTTCTCAATACGGTCTGAAAAATCCAGCAGGTAAAGTGGTATTGATTATGGTGAAAAATACCCGTATAATTCCGGCTTCATATATACGTACTATAATATCCCGATGAGGGAGAGGGGGCCACACGATGAAATATATTAAATGTATCTGCATCTCACTTATATGTGCCGTTTTTTCTTATTCCCTTGCCTTTGAAGGTGATTTTAATTACCGGAAAGCATGTGAATATCTTGACCAGATGGGAGAAGTCTATTTCAAGACAACGGTAAATACCTCAAGCGACATCCAATTTGTAGCGAATACTCTTTCTCTTGATAAAATCGAGGGAGATAATGTGTATGCGTATGCGAACAGACAGGAATTTGAGAAATTCCTCAGTAGAAAACTCTATTACGAGATATTGCCTCATCCCAGTACTATAGGGCCCAAACCGGTAATGTCCGATTATGCCGATGTTACCTTCCCGCTTTTTGATTGGGATACCTATCCGACCTATGAGGGCTATCAAAATATCATGGAAAAATTAAAAACCACCTATCCAGACAAGGTCAATTATGAAAAAATAGGTGAAAGTGTTCGGGGAAGAGACCTCTTAATGGCGCAGGTCACCTCCGATGTCGGGGAACGGAAGCAAAAACCTAAATTTCTAATGAATGCAGGTATTCACGGCAATGAGTTACTGCCGATAATGATGGTTATGCGGCTCATTGATTGGTTGTGTTCAAATTATGAAAGCGATCCTCGGGCAACCAAAATACTCGACAGTATACGCTTATATGTCAGCCCAATGCTTAATCCGGACGGAACTTATAAGGGTGGAGATCTTACCGTATTCAGTTCAACCCGTTATAATGCTAATAACGCAGATCTTAATCGTAATTATACACGTTTACCGGGGCTGGGTACACCGAGTTATGAAAAAGAAACCAAAATTTATATGGCCTTTGAGAATGCACATATTTTCGTCATGCAGATAGGCTGGCATTCAGGTACGGAAGGTATATCCTATCCCTGGTCATGTGTTCCCCGAAAACATCCTGATAATGCATGGTATAATTATGTGTCTCGTAATTATGCAAACCAGGCGCAGGATGACGGCCCATCGACCTTTTTTGATGATATAAATAACGGCGCCGGACAGGGGTACCACCATTTGTATCCGGCAACCGGAACTGAAAAAGACTGTCTCCTCTTTTATAACAAATGTCGTTCGAACTGCATTGAGTCTTCAACGCAGAAAGTATTGAATGAGTCGAAGTTGAATTCCTATTGGGAATATCACCGGGATGCCATGCTGGCTTACATACAGGAAATACTTAATGGAATACGCGGGACTGTTGTAGATGAAGTAACGAAGGTCGGTCTGCCGGCGAAAATATGGGTAGAAGGACATGATACCAATACTGACAGCTCCTTTGTTTATGCCGATTCATCCGGTGGAATCGGAGACTATTATCGTCCGATATATGAAGGCACTTATGACGTCACTTACTCATGCGAAGGATGTGAATCCAAAACTGTGAATAATATTAAAGTGGAAAACGGTAAAGCTACGGTAGTTGATGTAGAACTGGATTGCGGTTCCACAAAACTTGTAAACACTGTACAGAAAGAGAATGGGCATTTCACCGTAATACAGGTTAATGGCGGGGTAAAAATCAATTATGGTGAAAAGTTGCATCTTCAGAAAGCTGCTGTTTACAATGTGGGTGGAAAATTGGTTGCAGTATTACAGGTGAATCCTGAATGCGACTTTATTCATTGGAATGGATTAAATAAAAATCATCAACCTGCAGGTTCAGGTTGCTACCTGATAAATATATCGACTGATACGAAGGTATACACGCTCCCGTTTGTATTATCTGAGTAAATTGAAAATATGTTGCTTAAAAATTCGTATCTTTACAATAATGGCGTAAAACCGTTATTCATTTATATTTGTGCTTTTGGTTGAACTTGATTTGCGGGAGTGAATAATCTACACCCCACTATTCCATTCGATACGTTACTGCATCATTTTAAATCTGTTAGTCTATAGACCCGCATACGTTTCTGCCAAAGATGAGACTGTGTGCCAATGCACACAAGAACAATAAGTAATCTGATTATTGACAGAGGAAGTGCAAGTAAAATAATGGAAGGGTAGTTGGTTTTGCATCGGGAGGAATCTTGGCTCTTATGTCAATTTTCTTTAAGTAGTGGGAAGGTGATTTTAGCTTTTAACTAATGCGAATTTCAATCGATATCGATAGAAAAAAATGCAATAAAAATTTAAAAAGTTGTGTTACATCTTTCCTGGTGCCTTCATTGACCATCCGGAATTTGGTCCAGACAAATGTTGTTCCTGCATGCCCGGATAAATTAAAGGCAGCAATATTGATGATATATAATTGTAATACCCAAACCCTTCACCGTATTCTCCTGTACTGTCAATATACTCATCAAGATAATTTGTTAATGTCACCAGACCTGCATTTCCCCGGTTTAAAAGAAAATCATATAAAGCGACTACACCGTAAAACCTTATGACTATCGTCTCCCTGATACGAATAATTTTCCTCGAACAGGCAGTTCCTGACAAGAGCAGGTCCGCATCTGCCGAACATGCCTCCACCCTCGGCATTGGCAACGTTCCTGCAGATATTGCATTTTTCGATTGTCGGCGACCCGTGAGTGTTGCAGATACCGCCGCCCCGATTCAAATCGGTTAATGGCTCGTAACTGTCTTCAAAAAAAACGCCTGTATTTTCAACGTTATATATACCCATGCCCCACCACGATAACGGCGACCTGCTTATCGGCAACCTGTTTTCAAAGGGATATGTGCAGCCGCCTTCAATTGTTTATGGCTTTATCCCTTATATCTCATCTATTAATTATTTATATTATAAGTTACATTTCAGCATATCCTTTTATTACTTCACCACGAAGGGGGAATGATGCGCATCAAAATCCTGTCGGTTGTTGCATTGCTTCTTTTATTGGTTAGTTGTGCAAACTATAAACAGTTGAAACCGGAACCTCTGTTATCTTCGGCAGAGAGCGGATATATTGAACTGAAGGATAAGAAAAAGGATTTCGAGCTTAAACAGGACAAGAAATACTATATCTCCTTTCCCGCACCGGCTGAAAAGAATTTCTATCTGGTGCTGACCGTACCGAGCCAGAAGGGGTATAACTGTTTTTTAACCAAAAAACTGGTCAAAGAGAAGACCTATGGTGAAAAAATTGCCGATGAGTTCAAAGACATTGACACAATGAATGTATATCCGATTGAAAACAGCGCACCGGTGTACTACTGGCTGATTGACCATATACAGGCCGACTTTGTCCTGAAAATGAATTACCGGTATGTACCGCAGTGGCGTTTTAAATATGAGAATAAAAGTGCCGAGTTCAAAGATATACTTGCCAGGAATCGGGTAGATCGGAAAACTTATAATTCAATCGGCAAAGGTCTCAATTTACAGGGATATAATTTTTCGGGCGCCATGCCTCAGGTTGCGAAGCATACGGAAGCTGTTGAAAAGGTCCTGAAAGAGCTTCTGGCCATTGAAAGTATTTTCCCTTCCAGTATTATTAATTCTTCGGATAAGGCCTATCTGGATTTTAAGAAGTTAAAGGCTGACCTCGAGGAGGAGATCGCATTTCAGAAAAACTACTATGTGACCCTGGATTTTTTCGATAAAAACCAGAAGACGGTGGGGAATCCTGGAGCCTTTATCGGGTATGTGGAGGATTTTATAAAGTATTTCTCAAGAAAAGATCAGTTGGCCGGTAATGTGGTAGCAGAGGCGCAGAAGGTATTGCAGAAGCGGCTTGATGGGGTAGTGCCCTTTTATGACCAGCGGTTATCGGGCAAGGAGGACGAATCTCCCTTTGACCGGAAGCTGTATATGCTTAAGGAGTTTAACCGTATCGGTACGCTCTATGAAACGGCCGGTCTGACACCGCCGCCGGCGTTTACCGGCTTGTCAAAATTTATTAATGATTTTGACAAAAAAAGTAATGCGCTTTTTACCGGGAAAGAAGATCTAAAAAAGATATTCCAGGCATTGAAGGACCTGGAGGGAATGCCCGACAACAGCTTTTTCCCTGATGCGGTATCGCGTGCACAGAAAATTCAGGCGGGTTTGCCGCAGCCGCTTGCGCAGCACGGTAAATATATGACGTATAAATGCGTCGCAGCATTAAACGGCGCCATTGAGGTATTTAAAACCACCATAAATAACCGTCTTGAGCAGTTCCGGGAGGCTGAAGCACTGGTACCGCAGGTGAATGTGTTTAAAGCCCGACGGGATTATAAAGGTATGCTGGCTTTGCTGAAACCGAAAATGCACCTTGATTTTCTTACGGCCAAGTATGAGGGGCTGGATAAGTTATCGGTGGAACAGCAGGAGCATGAAATCCGGGATGCTCTGGCTGAGTACCGGTGGCGTGAGGCAGAGGTGGGATTGGAGCGGTTCTATCGCGATAACAATTTCCTGAATCCCTCGAAAATATTCCCTCTCAAGGAGCGTACGGTCAGGGATTTGGAAGATTCTCTGTATATCACCATTGACCGGGTTTCACGCTACCGGGTAAATAAATTCTGCGAAGAGAATTTCGAGACGCTCGAGGATATTGATTCGCTCTATGCGGATTCAGTATTCCTGCCGGCTTATGATGTTACTTTCTCTACCGGTTCACACCGTGAATTGCTCCAGCGCAAGGAGGAGCTTGTTGCTCATCTCGCGAAAATGAAGGAGAATGAATTTCCCAAGAAAGCTATTGAACTGCTTTTTGATCAACTTACAAAAAATCCGAAGGACAACGGTGTGGCCAAAGCGCGGGCTATTGTAGTTCATGGACAGCACTATAAAGGCGATGATAAAAAGACCAAGCGGCGGGTTGCCGAGTGCAATCCTTGGTCTTCCAAATGGATAGTGAAACCGAAACAGTATCGCCGGGTGTTTGCCCTGCCATTGACAAGTAATAAACGTGGGAGCAATCGCTATCTTGTCCGTTTCAATATACGGATTCCGAGTGAAGCAAAGTTTCCGGTCTATGACATCAATATCAAACTGCCGAAATATCTTGCGCAGAATGCCGGCTCTGAGCAATGGTATGAAAAAATTACTCTGAATAAAAAACCGTTGAAGAACGAAGGACGGTTTACTATTTCAGCCCCGACTGCAGAAAATAACTATGAGTGCCAGATTACGCCGGTGCGTATGAAAAAAGATCAGAACAATTACCTGGATATCTATTTCAGACATAATTCATATGATATTCATCTGCTCAGTGTGATGGCCCAGAAGCCGATTATCAAGAAGCATTAATTGAGACATTCGGCAGCAGGAAAGCTGTATACATTATCATGAACGATGTATTTCATTTTCCCGATAGGAGCGTTGCATGAAAAAATTCTTAATCATTCTTCTTATTTTGCTCATCGCCGGTGGATGCGGTGTTTTTTACTACTTTTTTTTCATGAAGAACCTGACAGGTAAAATTGTCATACCCTATATTGCCCACCAGAAGCCGAGAATCGATCCCCATTTCCCGAGCGCGGTGCCTATAGCCGACAAACTTGATGAAGCGATATTTGACGGCCTTTTTAACGTGTCGGCAAATCCCAGTGGTATTGTTTATGAAGACGGGCTGGGTGAGCTTATCAGTATCAGCGAGGATAATGTGGTGACCGTTAGATTGAAGCCGAATCAGCGATGGCACAGAAGTTTTTCCATAGCTATGGATAAGGATGACATTATTGTGGGTGAAAAAACAGCGGTTCATTTTACCCCAAAGGACCTGAAATTTACTCTTCGTCGCATACAGAAGCTCGGCAGTCTCTCGCCCGACTATATTCTGGTGTCTCAGGCTGTTGAGGATTTTGATTTTTCCGGGCCTGATGAAAATGATGAAATTCAATTTCAATTCAAAGGGGATCGTATCTGGACCGAAGGGGATGTTAAAGAGGTGCTTTCCTTTAAGATTCTGCCGGCAAATTCAGAGATCAATGCTCCGATATATAAAGAAGGTACAGGCCCGTACATGCTCGCCGGAGAATATGATGACAGAATATTCTTTATAAAAAATCCTGCGGGCAGCGCCAATCTGATGCACCTTATTCTGAAGCCGTATATTGACAACAGCACCTATACGACGGAAATTAAAAACCGCAATATTAATACGCTGCTCAGTACACCCTTCGGCAGTATCTCACCGATTCTTATGGACACCAGTGATTACTTTTATAAGTCAAGCATTGCAACCTGTTTCTTTGCACTCTTCTACAATCTGGAGCGCCTGTCACGCGATCAGCGGCTTGAATTACGGAAGCTTGTTGACAACAAGAAAATACTGAATCGATTCTTCAAGATCGGTACCGAGCAGCAGCGACATATTGCCGATTACAAGGGAAATGTTGACAATTATGAAGATTATCTGAATTACAGCGTGTTCCCCACAACCTCTTATTATGTGGATGAAAAGATTGTCATGCCGCTGGTGGAGCATGGGCGGCCGGATGTGTCAGTCCTGCCTGATACGGTGCGTATTCAAACCTGTTTGAATCACGGTTTCCGCGAAGAGCTGGCTGAGCTGGTCGAGATTATCAATGATCCGGTGCTGTTTGGCGGCCGCCTGAAAGTTACCGCTGTGCAGAATTCAGATATCAGAGAGGGTAATTATGATGCTGTTCTGGTTCCGATTAGCGGGTACCGGAGTAATTTTCTGTTTGATCTGTATGATATTTTCCTTCGCGAGCCGACCTTTGCTGCACATAAAATTAATCTGAAAACAGCGGTTAATAATGAGGGCGAGCGGGTTATTGATACCCGGTCCATTACCTCGGATAAGAACTTTTTTCGCCTTGATTTGATGCGCGATTCCGAAGACCGGGAAAATATGGCCCAGCTTATGGAGTATGTCTATAGTTTTATGGCCACCCATGAAATCGGAGATAAACAGGCATATGCACAGTATATTGACGAACTTGAGCAGCAGATTGCTCTGGGAAGCTGGCTGTTTTCACTTCCGTCACTGGCTTATTTCAGTACCCAGTTTCAAGCTGAAAGTATTGATCTGTATGGTGTTGCTTCTCAGCTTTCAACTATAGAGAAGTGGCAGGAAAGGCCGGTAAAGAAATCACTGTTTTAACAACGGGTACTCCACGGTGTTACTACAGGAAGCGTGAAGATACGTTGTAGAATGAACTGTTCACCGGTTATACTTTCAGTGAGTCTACCGGCGGTACCTGCCGTCTGTCATACGCATGAATAAAAGAAACCTTGACAATTGGTAATAGCACCGGTATGAAGCAAACATATATTATAGCAGAAGCACTACTTCTTTTTGCTTTTTCCCTGCTTTACGGTCAAAAAAAAGCGGATTTTCTAATTGTTGAAAACATCGATCGGTACACGGTGCTGAACAGGTACGAGCAGCCGCTTACAGGAACTATGAAAAAGCAATTCCTGCCGTTTTCTCCCTTACAGATAATTGATGACGAAACGACACTGGGTGATCAGATTACCAAGGTGTTAACGGTTTTGTATGATCAGAAAGAATACTTCCTCCTGAAAGATGAGAACGGTAATCTGGTCGGGGACAAGAAAAATCGGTATAATCGGCGGTACAGGAACTGCACGGTTACTGGTGATACGATACAGATAACCCGTGCAAGGGCAGTATTTCTTGCACAGAAATATCCATCGCAGGGAAAGCGGTTTTATTGTAAAAAAGGTGAACAGTGCATACGGATATTCTCTTACAAGGGGTATCACTATGTCAAAACAATCGGCGCTTCCGCTCGATTCGGCTGGAGTTCACTCGGGGCGAAAAAATTGTGGAAGGTTGTCAGGAATGTTACCCCAAAGCGAGAATACAACCTTGATGCAGTCCTGAAAGATCGTATCGTTGCACGGCTTGAAAAGGCGAATAAAGCGTACCGGGACTATTTTACCTATTTTAACGAGTTGACAAAGATGGAGAAGTCAATACCCCGGTGGCGATATTCATTCGGTGAGAATATGGTTCGCTGTACCTTAACCGAGCCATATAAAAGCACCGAACAGCTGGAGGAGAGTACCTATTATCTTGTACAGGACCTTGAGAATATGTTAATAGGAAAATCTTTTACCGTTGAGTACCGGACAGGGGAAATCGTTATTACAAAGAAAGACTGAATGCATGTTTCAGAAAACGGTTGAGCATATCCTGGGTATTATTATCGTCAGTATCGTTCTGATCGGTATACTCGCTGTTATTAACCGGAGTAATAGGCAGGCAAAACAGGCGCAGCTGGAACATATAACTAAATTCATTGACTGTGAGTTTATTGATTTTAACGACCCGTTTCATAAGGCGCTGTTAACTGATGTAATGAATATCTACTATCCCGGGCACTATGACGAGAATAAACAGCGCGCAGCGGATATCATGCGTTACAAGGAGGACAAATTCAGCCGGAGTCTGCAACGAGCGCATGTTAAGGAATCTCTGAACGCTAAAAGAATGGTCGAGCTTCTGGGCATGTACCTGAAATTTTTTCTGGTATATGTACTGGTAATGATCCTGACCTATTACGGGGTACAGAGCTTTGGGGTTTGGCGTTTTATCAAAAAGAAACAACATGCAGAACTGCAATCAGATAGAAATTTCAGGGCACTGCTTCTGTTGCCCTTTAGAAAAATAGCAAAAAATATTATCTACTTCATTCTTTTCTCTCCGGCCTATGTTATCGCCTATTCGATACGGACTGAGTTCAATACGGAGACCGTTTTCTTTATGGTACTGCTGGGTGTTGTATCAAACGGGCTTCTGGTGATGTATACCAATAAATTTTACACATTTTTAGTTGCCGAAAGCAGAAAGGGATATGTTGAAACCGCCCGGGTAAAGAATCTTAAAACCTCCTATGTTACCCATTCGCCGGAGGGTATATCGCTCAGCGCTGTCTTCCGGCCGATTAAACGGTTCGATGGGCACATTTTCGGCCATATTTTTAAAAATGCCCATCATCAGTATTTTGCCACAATCAAGGAGCAGGCTTCGTTCCTTATTACCGGATTAATTATCATTGAGATGGCACTGAATATTCACGGCCATTTAAGCTATGAAATGTTACGTCAGATTTTATATAAAAACTACGATATTGTAATTGTAATCATTCTGGGTATTTTTTATACGGTAAAGCTGACCGAGATAGTTACGGATTTTATTATCAACCGCGAGACGGTAAAATATGAGAATTCGTAAACAACAACGAGGAAACAATACGGCAATATTCAACCGGGGTGTTACTTTTTACTAACAGCACAGATCTGGTAAATTTATGAGTAGTTCTCGTTTATCATTTTTCAGACAAAAAGACAAGCAGTGGCTCATGATATGGCTCTCGGTGACAGCCTTTGTTATGATTTGGGATATTCTTTTTCTCAACAAGCCGGCGCTGAGAAAGGTAGTTAACGGATTTGTAAACACCTTTATAATTTCCCTTCTTGTTATACTGTTCACCCTGCTTTTCAGCTGGCTGATGACGCTGCTGCTGGAATCGTTACAGACGCGGAAAAACCGGGTCGGCTATCTGTGTATGACTTTCTTTTTAAATCTCATTCGCTCCATACCGCAGATAGTTGGTATTCTGTTCGGGTATATTTTTATCAGTTTCCTAATCAGTAAAGATATCCTCCGCAGTAATCTTGTCATTTTTCCCCTTATGGCAGGGAGTATGAGTCTGTTTATATTCCTGGAGGTTGTTGATTTAATGCGGGAACGTATTGCACATTATAAAAAGCTCGATTTTTATAATGCACTGCTGGTGTGCGGTGTCTCCGAACGCAGAATTATAAACTTCGATATCCTGTGGAAAAACAGTCGCATCCACATATTTAATAAACTGATATCCGTGTTCGGCATTGCAGTGTTTCTGCAATGCAGTGTTGATTTTATCATATCCGTGGGGCTATCGACAGACGTCAATGCGGTCAATCTTCCGGCGACCCTGGGAAGCCTTCTGGCAAAGATAGACAGCAAGCAGGATATTCTTGCTATCGGGCATACTTTAACGCATCTTTCCTATCTGCCGAATATCTTTTTTAAACATCTGCAGGGAGTAACGGTTGCCTTTTTAATTGTCTTTACCTTAATGAGTATTTATCATATCTCAAACGGTTATGCAGAGAGGCACCGGTTATGAACGAGCGACATAACACTATCCGCATCAGTACCGACGCGCGTACCATCGTTTCAATTGATGATTTCAGTTTCGTTCCCAATGATGTTACCTTTCTGTTCGGAGAGTCCGGTATTGGTAAATCAATACTCTCAAAAGCGGTATACGGCCTTCACGATCCGGATGAACTCACGGTGGAAATGAACGGGAGACCCTATCATCACCATCTCAGAAGTGCCTGGGTGCGGGAAGTGCAGAAGAACAGTTTTTTTGTGTTTCAGGAGCCGTCGTCACACCTCAATTCACTAATGAAAATAACCGAGCAGTTGACTGAAGGCAGTCTGTGCCGTGCGGATAATGAAGAGGAAATATTGCACCATCTGTGGCAGACTACCCGTGATGACGCCATTCGCAGGATTCTCGATATCTATCCGAAACCGTACCGGCCGAGCGGCGGTGAGAAGCAACGGGTTCTCCTGGCAATGGCATTTAAAAAGATTACTATATTTCAGCAGGTCAATGAACCTGAACGCCCAACTTTTTTTGTATTTGATGAGCCGACCGGCAGTCTTGATGATAACTACCGAAATGTGTTTCTGGAGTTCTTGTTTCGGAAATATGCGAAACAGCCGTTTACCGTCATGTTTATTACCCATGATTATTCGATAATCAGTGTAATCTATAAAAAATATACCTCGATTCTCGACCGTATCCATTTCAAAGAATTGACCCGACAAAGTGATACCAGGGTATCTATACATGATTTTTCTGCGGATGATTATCTGAGGTGGCTGGATCATGCCAGGCCTGCACCTGCTAACAGGAGAGTAGATAATGAAACGCCGGTATTACAAGTAGCCGGAGAATTTGCGATCTTCAACCGTTCACACGCGATTTACCGGGATCCGGGGCATACGCAACCGTGTGATTTTCATATTCAGGCAGGTGAGATGTCTTACCTGAAAGCTCCCAGCGGTGTGGGGAAGACAACTCTGGCAAAGATTGTCATGGGTCTGTACGCACCGCAGACATTTTCCATGCACCTGTGCGGTATGAGGATTACCGAAAGAACCGGTAACGGCATATGGCGTAAAAAAATCTGGGGTAAGAAGGCGGGAATGGTTTTTCAGCATGCCGATGAGTCATTGAATTTACAGGCCACGGTGAAAGAAGTGTTTGGGGGGTTGCCGACAAAGAGGAAAATAACCACCGATGTTCTCAAATTACAGCTCATGGAGTTGTTTGAAGGGGAGATCACGGAATCATTTCTAAATAAACGTGTCGGTTTGCTGAGCGGCGGTCAGAAGCAGCGACTGAATCTGTTACGAACGCTTATTTTGGACACCGATCTGGTTATCCTTGACGAACCGCTCAATGGCCTTGATTTCGCCAGTATACGGAAAGTGTTGTCCATTCTGGAAGAAAAACGAAGAGACGGCACTGCGTTACTGGTAATTTCTCACAATGAGGAGATATTTGATCATATCGTTGATCCGGGGAATGTGTATTATTTGGCATAATCTTATAGCAATAATCTTATAGCATAGTATCTGATAGATAGTATGGATTACTACCCTCATAATTAAATGCGCACCCGAGTCGGTTATACCGACAATTCAAATTCCCGGTTTCCTGTTATCAAGCGTTTACAGCATAAGCTGCGCGTATACTGGTCTGCTATATTCTGCAATATTGCCATATTATGAA
This sequence comes from uncultured Fibrobacterota bacterium, assembly GCA_964543525.1. Lineage (GTDB taxonomy): Bacteria > Fibrobacterota > Chitinivibrionia > Chitinivibrionales > JANQEN01 > CBDVBE01. The sequence goes on from CAZIYW010000002.1 coordinate 119,505, forward strand.
GAAAAACACTGGAAGGTGTGGCAATGATTTGAGCCGGTATAGACTGCCCCACGACTGTTTACAAGATATTCCTGGCGCAACCGACAGAATTTCCTTGTTCGTTATTTAAGGAACTATAAATATGCGCGTAAACTCAATAAAAAGGTCAGTCTTCAGAAAGGTGGTTTTGCAGAATTTTTAAAAAGGTGATTACACCTCAAAGAACACTATGTCAATTTCAAAAAAAATATCTCGATCCAAGCGCCCAATTTATTAAGATCATGGTTGAGTAACATAAGGTGATGAAAAAGAGTAAGATATGTCGATATTTTTAATAAAAAATATGTAAAAAGGTTATTTGTCTTGAGTCTGAAAAAAAAGTGCTAACAACGGCGTGAAATTGTAGTAAACCCAACGTTTTGAAAATGTTGAGAATAATGCAGTATAATACCGGCTATATTGACGAAGAACTCTCCAATTTTTACTATAAAGGGGGAAGAACATAATTTAAATATGAATCCAATAATGTTGCACTATCTTTATAATATTATATAAAACAACGCCTTACGTTTATTACTCACTTCATATTAGAAATAGTAAAATCATCGAAATTCGCTTAATCTAATCATTTTTCTCGCATTCTATAAGTTAAATGTGCAACATCATTGTATAAATCTATGAAGAAAATCAATTAAAAAATGTCCAATTTCAAACCGGTGGCTT